>JAZRDX010000162.1:0-9034 GCA_045660565.1 Eubacteriales bacterium | reverse complement strand
AAAACAGTAAGTATAATAGGCACAAAAATATATGTGGGTGCGTTAAGTTATTGTAGTGGAATTACGAATATAATTATAGGAAGTAGTGTTACGAGTATAGGTGATAGTGCATTCAGGGGTTGTAGCGGACTGAGTTATATTAGATACCGTGGCAGCAGTTCAAGATGGAGTTCAATATCAAAGGGAACTTCATGGGATTATGGTACAGGCAACTACACAATGGTCTATAATTACGCGGGCTATTAATTGAAAAATATGCGAGAATCGAATGATGTTTGAGTTAACATAAAAGTTAAGACGTTGCATTGAAAAAGCTATTATAAAGTGAAAAATTAACAAACTCCCACCGAACGAATTTCGTTCGGTGGGAGTTGTTATATATTAAATACCTTTATCAAATCTCGACTTAGCGACGCTCGCTGTGTATACTCTTACTTCCCGTCGCCATATGCCACCGGAGGCTCTCCGGCGTCGCCATATGCCACCGGGTGCTACCCGGCTACCTGCTTGATAATGCCGCGCCGATAACCGTTCCGAACTGCGAATGTTCGGGAATAATGAAGTTTGCCCCGAGCATCTTTCCTACGTTCTCAAAAACGCTCTTTGCCTGCGGAATGGTGGTTAAGTTACCCGTAAGTACTATGTCCTTTATTCCCTTGGTTCTGGCGGCAAATACGCAGGTCGTACCGACTGCCTCAAATACCATATTGAGAATACCGAGCGCAAGGTCGTTCTTGGTCGCTATCTCACTTGTTTTTCCGAAATTTGAGACGGTAAGAAACGGAGGAAGCCCTGTACGGTCTCCCTTTTTCGTTATGTCCTTAATGCGCAGGTCAATGTTATCTATGTTGCCTTCGTCTGCCGCCGCGGAGATGTGCTTTATCGTTTCAAGACCGATAAGAGCCTTTGAAAGACCTACTATCGTTCCGCCCCCAACACCGGTACCGCCGAGATACTCGGTTTTACCGTTCTTTTCCGCATAAACGCACGCGCTTCCCGTTCCGAGACTCGCAATAAGTGCCTTGTCAAGCCCGGAAAGATACAGTCCTCCGGCGCCGATGCTGTTAAACTCGGAAACCTGCTCGCACTTAAGTCCGTATATTCCCTTTTCAAGGAAGGACGCGCCGACACCGGTAACCTTTATCTCGGTAATATCGGAAAGAGCAAGTCCGTTGACGTCAACGAACTTTCCGAACGCTCCGTAAATCGAGGTTATCTGGTCGTTTGCCTGTATAAACATGGGCTTAATAAGATTTTGGTTTTCGTCAAAGCCGACAATTTTCGTCGTGCTTCCGCCGACGTCTATTCCTATAACGGTTTTCATTGTAAAATGCCTTTCATATCGGTTTTATTTTAATTTATTCCGTTAAATAACGGGTGATTTCTTCTTTTTATGGGGCAAATATTCTTCTTTGTCTTATTTTACCATATATAAAGAAAAAAGTCAATAAATTAACTGTAAAGATACCAAATTTACACTGTATTCAAGCATTTTCTGGGGAAAAGAGGTAAAATATAAGGGTAGCAACGTAAGCTGCCGACGTATAAATCACTGCTTAACTAATATAGAGGTAAGAAAAATGAAGTTTTTATCAGATAAAAAGCTTTTCGTTTTCGATATGGACGGAACGGTATATCTTGGCGACAAGGTGTTCCCCGATGCCGTTAAATTTATAAAAAGACTGAGAGCGGAGGGTAAAAGGGTACTGTTTTTCACAAACAACGCCTCGCATAACGCAGAGTTCTACATATCAAAGCTAAACAGAATGGGCTTTGAAGCGAGTGAGGACGAGCTTATGAGCTCAGGAGACGTAACTGCTGAGTTCCTTATCCGCCATAGAAAGGGAAAAAGCGTTTATCTTCTCGGCACCCCCGAGCTTTACGACCTCTTTTCTTCAAAAGGCATAACCCTTACGGACGGAGTGGAGGCGGATATAACCGTTACAAGCTTTGATACCACGCTTACCTATGAAAAGCTCACAAAGGCGTGTACTCTTATCAGAAACGGCTCCGAGTTTCTTTGTACACACCCAGATTTCAACTGCCCTACGGAAACAGGTTTTATTCCCGATAGCGGAGCCATCGTTGCGTGTATAACCGCGTCAACGGGAAAGTCTCCCGTTTATTTCGGAAAGCCGTACAGTAGCGTAATAGATATGATTTGCGAATACACCGCGTTTGATAAGACGGAAATTGTTGTTTTTGGGGATAGACTTTATACCGATATAGCGCTCGGAAAGAGAAACGGAGTTTCATCTGTTCTCGTTTTAACCGGTGAGGCAACCCTTTCGGACGTTGAAAAAGCCGAAAAGGAAGAAAGACCTGACTTTATCTATCCTTCCCTTAAAGAGGTTTACGAGGAAGCATTTGGGAACTGAATAAATCGGGTAGAAATTGCTATTATTATGTGTTTATTGTGTTATGATAGCAATAAATAGCCTATAACAACAAACCAAAGCTTACAGACCGTGTGATAGCGCACGGTCTGTATTTTATTTACGGACGCAGCGCCGTTTTAAAGAAAAAACGGGTTCAAGTTTTTCTGCACCCATAGGAAACACTTTGCATACTATAATAACAGAGAAGCGAAGGCAAGAGCCTACCGCTTGTTTAACGGAAGGAGGACTTTTTCCGATGGGATGCTTATGTGATTTCTTTGGAGAGAACAAATGCCTGTGGATCGTTATAATTGCTCTTATTCTTTTGAGCTGTAACGGCTGTGGCTGCGGATGCGGCTGCGGAGACTGATTTAACGCTTTAACGCGTAAAATACGGCGTCCGTAGTTTTAAATATATTTCGAGGCGTAAGCCTTGAAAGACCATAAGTTCTGAAAAACCGTTTCGGGCTCCCTTATCGGGGGCTTGGGACGGTTTCTTTTTTCACGGTGTTTTCGGTTAAAAATTATTTTTTAGTATCTTGACATAGATTTCACCGTGTTATATAATATATAGTATAAGTTGTTATTAAAATATTAGATAATAGGTAAAAGTATGGAAGCAGTTAACAACGCCGTAGTAACGGAAATTGAAAAAGCGATCAGTGGCGATAAACTGAAAAAAGCGGTTTTTTCAAGGCCGAGAGATAAGGCTATCCTGAAAACAAACGCAGAGGTTTTTTATAAAAACGGAGAAAAGCACGTTAAGCTGCAAAGCTTTTTAAAGGACGGAAAGGCTATCCAGAAAATTCTGACGCTTTCCGATTTTCTGAGCGATTTCGTTTCGCAGGCGCAGGAAAGCTACCGACAGATAAACCTTATCGGTAAAAATAAAACGCTTGAAATTCTTATCTCCGAAAAGGGAAAGCTGCATTTTTCCGGAAGCCTTGACGGCGAGGAATCGGTTTCCATCTCGTCGGCTCAGGACAAAGAGAAAAACTATATTCTCACCGCGGAAAACGGAAAAGAGTTCCTCACTCTTCTCGGAATTATCGGAAAAAACGGGCAGGTTCACGATAAAAAGCAGGCAAAATACCGCCAGATAAACAAGTTTTTAGAGCATATCGAAACGGTCAAAGACCTTTTTAAAGAAAAGGACGAGCTTTGCATATGCGACCTTTGCTGCGGAAAAAGCGACCTTACCTTTGCCGTTTATTGGTATTTCACCGAGCTTCTCGGCAAGAAAGTAGAGATGTACGGAGTTGATCTGAAAAAGGACGTTATCGAGTACTGCTCGGACGTTGCGAAAACACTTTCGTTTGACGGACTTCACTTTGAGTGCGGGGACGTCAGCCGTTTTACGCCGCCAAAGACTCCGGACCTCGTTATTTCACTGCATGCCTGCGACGTAGCTACCGATTACGTTCTTGCGGGTGCGGTTAAAACAAAGGCAAGGGTAATTCTTTCTACCCCCTGCTGTCAGCACGAAATAAACGGTCAGCTTAAGTGTGATACGCTTTCGGCTATCACAGAGCATTCGCTTCTTAAGCAAAAGCTTGCCGTGGCGGCAACCGACGCGCTCCGTGCTAAAATGCTTGAGATTTACGGATATAAGGTAACCGTTTGTGAGCTTATCGATCCGGAGGAAACTCCGAAAAACGTCCTTATCCGTGCGGTAAGAAACGAAAGAACACAGGGAGCAAGAGTAAAAGCTCTTTCAAAGGAATATACTGAGCTGTGTGATTTCTTAGGAGTAAGCCCTACGCTTTTAAGGCTTCTCGGGTTACCGGAGAATGAATGTAAAACGGTGGAAAGCATAAGAAATACAAAGTAAATTTTTCTGCTTCATAAAAGGAGAATAAATGAAAAACTTTAAAAACATTTTCAGCTTTACCTTTTTCAGAACAGTTAAAGGGAAAGGCTTTATTATACTTACCGTTGTGATGGCGCTGCTGTTCTTTTTAGCACCTGCCCTCGGTATGACCGCCGCGGAAGTCTTTGTCGGCGAGGAGGTAAAGCCCGAGTACAGCTATAACGTAAGCGAGGTTTTCGTTTGCGATAAGCTTGGAGGAAACCCCGTAAGCCTTGAGCTGTTTACGGTAGGAACACCCTTTGAGGCAGTAAAATGCACTCCTTCCGAGTCCACCGAGAGTGCAAGAGCATTGTCCGAGAAAAACAACACCTCTCTTATTCTTGTAATCGAAAAGGACGAGTACGGCAGGGTGTTTAACCTTGTAATTCCCGACGGTACGACGCTTACCGACGGCGATACCGTTGCCTTTGCCGATTTCCTTTCGCAGAACGCGATGGCGGTTATGCTTATGAAATCGTCTCTTACCCCCGAGCAGCTTACCGAGGCGGTTAAAATGACCGAAGTCGTTCTGCCCGATACCGACGCGGGCGAGGCGCTTACTATGGAAATTATCGAGATGGTAGCGCCGATGCTTTACGCGTTTCTCCTTTACTTTATGCTGATTTTTTACAGCCAGAGTGTTGCAACGTCCATAGTTTCGGAAAAACACTCAAAGCTTATGGATACCCTTCTTATCGTAACCAAGCCCGTAGAGCTTGTTTTCGGAAAGATGCTCGCGGTTTCTCTCGCGGGAATATCACAGCTTTCCGTCTGGCTTCTTTCCCTTGTCGGCGGTTTTGCAACGGGTACTGCGCTGGTAAAATCGGTTAACCCCGAAACAGACATGGCTGTAATTAAGGTTCTTGACTCTCTTTCCGAGATGGGCTCGCTCTTTACACCATTTGGAATAACCGTTTCCGTTCTCTTTATCGTGCTCGGATTTCTTCTTTACTGCGCGCTTTCCGCTATCGGCGGCGCGATTTCCGAAAAGCCGGAGGACCTTTCGGCAAACAACGTGCTGTTTACCGGTATTATGGCAGTTTCCTTCCTTGCGGTTATCTTTACCGGACCGCTTTACACAGGAAAGGAAGCACCCGCAGTGCTTAATTATATCCCGTTTACCTCGATACTCACCGTTCCGACGCAGCTGCTTCTCGGAAACATAAACGCCGTACAGTCGGTTATTTCGCTTCTCATCATTATAGCGACGACGGCGGTTATAGGTGTGATTGCGGGTAAGCTATACAAGGTTTTTGCTTTGTATAAGGGTAAATTCCCCGGCATAAAAAAGGCAATTATGCTGTTGCGTTCGGATAAGCCGTAGAGATATTACGGCGTGTGCCAAGGGAACGCTTTGCGTTTTTAGCTTTACGAAGTTAATTTAATGGAGTTGACCATGATTTATAAAAGTTTAATTTTTGCGGATACACCGACGGAAAGGGTTATGAGTAAGGACGTTATAACCGACCTTAAGCTCGACCTTATTCTTCCGAGCGACGTAACCGACGTTCTTCTTTACAAACCGGATAAGGATACTCTCGGTCTCCGCAGAGAGCTTTTTCTGAGTTTGCTCGGCAGAGAAAACGCGATAGAGGAGCTTGATGGGGTATTAAAGTCCCTTTCCTTTGCAAGGGAGCTGTATACCGCGCTTAACCGCGCCGTATCGGAGCCGCAGTCGTCGTTTATATTCGTTTTCCTCTTTTCCGCTCTTTCGGATTTCTGCAAAAAAGCATCGGTTATTAAAGACGCGGGTGCGCTTTATCGCCGTTTTACCGATACCCTTACCGAGCTTTCGGTCTCCGAAGCCTTTAAAAACGCGGAAAGCGAGGCGGAAAGTCTTACCGAAATGCTTTCGAAAATTAGTCAGGTGGTAATTTCCACAGAGGGGGAAGCGTCAAGGGTTTACAGAGAGTGTGAAGGCTGTATCTCCGAAAGCCTTAAGGCGTGTGCCGCCGAGCTGGGAATAACTCTTACCGCAAAAAAGGAAAAGCCCCTGCCGCTCCAAAAGGGGATAGCGGAGGCTCTTGAAAAGCTGTACCCCGACGAGTTTTCAAAGGCAAAGGCGTTTTACGGTAATTACAGAATGCTGGTTCAGGGTGATGTTTTCGACTACGAAAACGAGCTGAAATTTATTCTCGGTGTGCTGAAATTCACCGATGAGGCAACAGCGAGAGGAATACCGTACAGCTTTCCGTCTCTTTCCGAGAAAAAGGAAATTGAGTTTAAAAACGCTTACGACGTAACCCTGATGAAAAAAGAGGGCACCGAGATAGTGCCGAACGACGTAAGCTTTAACGAAAAAGAGCCGTTTTTCTACCTTACGGGTGCAAACGGCGGAGGAAAAACAACCTATCTCCGCGCGCTCGGTGCGTCGGTCTTATTCTTCCTTGCGGGCGCGCCCGTGTTCTGTGAGGGCGGTCGGGCGGCACTGCTCAGCGCGGTATTTACCCACTTCCCGAGAGACGAGCGTTTCGAAGGATCGGGACGTTTTGTTGACGAGGTTAACAGAGTAAACGAAATTCTTGAAAAGAAGGACGACCGCTGTCTTATTCTCCTTAACGAAACCTATTCGACCACGGGAGAGGAAAAGGCGGTTGCTTATACCGAGGAGCTTGCAAAAACGCTGCATAGCAGCGGCGCGTTCGGTGTTTATATAACCCATCAGCATAGCGTAAGCGAAGAGGAAATTCCGTTTTTAAGTGTTGTGGTTGACGAAAGCGACTCCAACCGCCGAACCTATAAAATAGAAAAACGCCGTACCGAAAGCCTTTCCTTTGCAAAGGATATTTTGAAAAAGCACGGACTTACGGGCGAGGCGCTGAAAAAACGGTTCGGGATAGAATAAAACAGTTCTGTTAAAGGAATCAAAAATGAAAACAATTAGTTTACTGTATAAAGACTCCGCTAAGAGAGGGAAACTCGGTGGCAGGGTGCTTTCGGAAGCGGTATACAATCTTAATATAGACAGAATGGTTCACGCCGCCTGCAAAAATACGCAGTGCGCCGATTACCTGCTTTCCGTCATAGAGAGTGCGCCCGCAGACAAGGAATGCGCCGATTACCGTAGCGGAATACTTAAGGATTTTCTGAAAAATCCGAAGCTTCTTTCTTCTCTTGTTCAGATTTTTAAGGGCTACGACGGACTGCGCGGCGAGACCGAGGAAATGATGGGAGAGGTGTTCCGTTACGGAGTGCCGTCGAGCGACACAGGGCTTCTCGACTGCGCCTACGAGCAGCTTTATATAAACGCGCATTTTGCGAGGAACGTTATAGCCTACTTTTCCGAAATAGACGGCGCGTTTGCCGAATTTACAGTCAGCTCCGAGGGGCTTAACGCTATGAAAAGCTTCTGCGCTTCCGTCAGGGAAAGCAGATGCATAGACGAGATAGAAAAGGCGGCGGAGCGGTTTAAAAGCGAAAGCGCAGACAGCTATTCGTTTACTGTAAAATGTACCCTCGATAAATCTCTTTCTGCGGTAGAGTGCGTTATTGCGGATATAATGGAGGCGGGTAAGAGCACAAAAAAGAAGCTCTTTTCCGCGTTTAAGAAAAAGGAAGCGGTTCCGTCAAGCGTTGATATAGGTAACTCGGCGGTAGACAGCGTAAGTAAGGCGACAGTCGCGGCTATCAGTGAGCTTTCAACGCTGTTTTCAGATATTGCCGACGGAATATACTCGGTGTTCTTCGGAATAGGTAAGGAGCTACGGTTTTACTCCGCCGCTCTTGAAATGGCGGCGTATCTTTCGTCGCGCGGTATGAGCTTCTGCTTTCCGACGGTTCTTGATAAAGAAGCCGACGTCTTTAAGGCGGAGGCGGTATACGATATACTGCTGTTAACCGAGGGGAAGGATAAGGAAACGGTTGTAACCAACTCCGCTGATATAAGCGGAAGCGGTCTTATGATAATAGGAGACAATAACTGCGGTAAAACCTCGTTTTTACGTGCCGTGGGTACTGCCGTTATATTTGCGCAGAACGGACTTTTCGCAGCCGCAGACAGTTTAACCGTAAGCGTCAGAGACGGTGTGTTTACACACTTTTCCTCTGCCGAAAAGGATTTTACCGAAACCGATAACGCGGCAGGACGCTTTGAAAGCGAGGTTATTGACGTCAAGGCGATAATGGATAAGGTGAAGCCGTATTCACTGGTTATGCTTAACGAAACCTTCCAGACAACCGCTTACCGAGAGGGCGCGGAGGGAATGAAGGATATTCTTGACGTCCTCCCGGAAATAAAGGTAAAATATATATTTGTAACCCATATAAAGGCTATGCTTTCGGAATATAAGCCGAGCGGAGTAACCGTGCTTAAAGCGGAGAAATATAATCTTGTTGCGGAGAGCCTCCGCTCCCAATCTGCGACGGGGAGTTAGAGTATACACAGCGAACGTCGCTAAGGTCAGGATTTTGTGTAAATATGAAAATCACAATACCGCGGTTCTAAACCAACCTTTGGGTTGTTTAGAAAACCCGACCGTAATGTTTGGTCGGGTTAGCGGAAAGCTAAGGCTTAAAATTTCCACCAACCGCACAAAACAAAGCCTACGTTTTTCACAAATTCGCCGAGACGAATTTTGAAAAAATGCCGCCCGTGGTGGTTTGGCGGCATTAGTACAGTATAAGGCGGGGAATTTCCACCAAAGGTTCTTTTTTCTTTTGGTTACTTTTCTTTTTTCTATAAAGAAACCAAGAAAAGTAATAAAGCGGAGAGCCTCCGTAGGCATATGGCGACGGTATATGAGTGCAATCATTTCGAACGTCGCTAAGGTCGGACTTTGCGGAGAAACCAAGAAAAGTAATGAAAAAA
>JAZRDX010000161.1:0-4731 GCA_045660565.1 Eubacteriales bacterium | reverse complement strand
TATTCCCCAGTAGGTATCGTCCATTATATTCTTCTGCTTTACGTTGATAAGATTTATACCGATAGAACCGCTTCCGTTAAAGGAATAGGAGCCCATTTTTACGGGTACGCCGGCGTTTCCAATGGTAACGTATGTCTTTCTGGGTGTAAGATATGCGTCTCTTAACGTAAAGTTTACTGCTCTGTAAACTGTGATAAAGCTTGAATACGGCGCTCCGTGGTCGAGCTCGCCAGCGGTATACATTGTAATCTTCTCTATTACCGTGTTAGAACGTGAAACGACGATATTTCTGCCGTAGTAGTTATAGTACGATTCCGCCTGATTGGCAATAACCGTGAATATACCGCCGCTTATCGTAAGCACTCTTTCGTCAATCGGATAAACTGCGGCGCCTGTAACGGTTTCAAAATCCCAGATAACAGGATTGAGAATATATCCCGTTGTATCAACGATAAAGCTATCGAATTGGTCGGAGCCGGAGTTTTGATTAGCACCCTTACGTATAAACTGTTTTTTGTTTTTGTTGGTAACTACTACGTAGCTGCTCTCCGGAAACTCCATATCGAGCTTCATCTGGTTCTTTTTAAGCGATTTAATTTCAATACTATACGGCTTTTTTGCAGAAACTACCTTAAAAATAGCGTCTCCTCTTTTTTCAACCGGAACCTGACTGTCATCAATAATAAACTTAGATGTACCGAAATCAACGTCGGTCATAATGTTCGCGGTATGAGTTTCGGGACCGATATAATAGGTTGCGGTAGGGCAGGTCTTAACCTTTATATTGTTTTCGTTAGCATATTCGTGCGCCTTCTGAATTGCAAGAGAGTCATCGGTAACGCCGTCTCCCTTTGCGCCGAACATTTCGTATGTAACAAATTCCACGTTTTCCATATTAATTCCTCCAAAAGATATATGTAGATTCAGGAAATTACGCTAACCACATTTTACAACATAAAATTTATAAAGTCAATACGAAAAAAGGTTTTTCGTATATATAATACAAAAGAATTTTTTATTTTTAAATATTTTAAACAATATAAAATAGATATTAAGTATATATCTATTGACAAAGAGAGCCCTTCGTGGTACAATATTAGCGATAATTTTTTTACTTTCGGAGATCATCAATGCAAACTGTTTATTTTGACAATTCCGCAACCACCGCGCCGTGCGGCGAGGCAATTTCCGCAATGGAAAACGCTATGAAAGCCGTATACGGAAACCCGTCCTCTCTTCATAAGGCGGGGGCAGAGGCGGCAGAGCTTTTACTCAGCTCAAGAAATGAGATCTTAAAGGCGCTTCACGGCGAAAAAATAGTTCCGCTTCTTCCGAGAAAGAACGGTTTTAAAAGCGGAAAAGGCGTTGGAAAGCTTATTTTTACCGCAAGTGGGACCGAAGCGAACAATTTAGCAATTTTCGGAACGCTTGAAAAATGTAAAATCAAAAATCCAAGAATTATTACCACCGACAGCGAGCATCCGTCCGTTCTTGAACCTATTGAAAAATTAAAATCAAGCGGCGTAGAGGTTGTAAAGCTTTCAACAAAGGGCGGAAAAATCAATTTAGATGAATTCAAAGCCGCGCTGTCTCAGAATACGGCTCTTATCTCGATAATGTACGTAAATAACGAAACCGGCGCGGTTTATAACGTTCCGGAAGTTTTTAAAACCGCAAAGCAGCTTCTTCCCGACGTTATTTGCCACACCGACTGCGTTCAGGCATTTCAAAAGGTCTGCTTTACCCCCACTTCCCTCTTTGCCGATATGATAACGGTAAGCGGTCATAAGGTTCACGCGACTAAGGGAATCGGAGCTTTATGGGTAAAGGACGAGCTTATAGCTAAAGGCAGACCGCTTCCCTACGTACTCGGCGGCGGTCAGGAGGACGGATTCCGTTCGGGAACCGAAAATATTCCCGGTATTGCCGCCTTTGCCGCCGCGGTAAAGGCAAACGGCTCCGATAAAGCTTTTAAGACCTTTTCGGAAAAAACATCTGTCTTACGCGCCTTAATTTCCGAAAATCTTCCCGAAAAGGTTAAAATTAATCAGCCTGAAGATGCTTTTACTCCTCATATTTTAAGTCTTACTCTGCCAACGAAAAAGAGCCAGCCGATGCTTAACTACCTTTCAGCAGAAGGAATTTATATTTCATCGGGCTCTGCTTGCTCCTCGCATAAAAACACGGTAAGCCACGTTTTAACCGCATTCGGTCTTTCAAACGACGAGGCAGACAGAACGATAAGGGTAAGTATTGACGCTTTAAATACAGAAGCTGAAGCAAAAATATTCTGTGAAAAGCTTAACGAAGGAATTAAAAAGCTTGCAAAATAGAAAAAACTCTCGTTCGTGTAACTTTTGTTATACAAACAGAGAGTGTGAATCGGAATAGGCGGCAGAGGGACTTAAGTGCTTTTCATTCTTATATCCCTTGCCGCCTGTTTTTATGTGCTTTGCCCTGAAAATTATGTCTTATTAATATTTTTCGGTTATTTTAATGTTTTCCGGAGCGATATTTGCCTGCTCGTAGACTATCTCCATTATCTGAACAACTTGATTCTGCATAAGAGGTCCGTCGGTCTTTACAACAACGTTTGCTTTTCCGTCATTAATTACGGCAACGCACTCCGCAAAGCCTTTAGCTCTTATAAGAGACTCAATATTTGCCTCGGATGCTATCTCGTCGGCAATTCTCGCAACGTCCGCTATTGCATCGGTCTTTGCGCTCTCAATGGCGCTGTCGCTGTCTATAACAAGCTGAAGAACCTCAAGAGCCTCATCTCTTGCCTGCTGACGGCTTATCTGTACAGATGCGAAATAGCTTGCGGCATTTTCCCCCGTTCCGTCGGTCTCTCCGCCCGTTTCCGTACTATCACCCGGAGTAACGTTATCAACCGGCGGTACAGTATCGTCGGGTACGCCCGTTCCCGAATACAGTGCCCAGTTAAGACATATCGCCACGGCAATAACCAATACCGAAATACATATTGCAAGGTTTCGTTTTCCGAGCTTTTTTATACCTCCCGTAATATTTTCAGTACTGTTTTTAAGTTTTTCTCCTATCACAGTCTTTTCCTCCTTTTTTGGAATTTTTATACTACATTATATTCCGCTAAGAACGGATTAAGAACCGTTATTTAAAAATTTTTTCACCTTTTTTAGTTTTACGCATATAATATTACAGTATTTTCGGCGTAATATAAATATATGACGATACGTAGCAAGCAAATTACATACGAAACGGAGAAATAATATGATAAATCTCAGCCTTAACGTAGACAAAATTGATTACAGCTCGCTTATTCCTGTTTTGGTACCCATGATTATAAAAAACAAACTTGCCGCAAAGGCGGCGCAGTTTACCATTGAAGCGAAGCTAAAAACCATGTCAGAGCAGGAAAAAAACGCATTTGTTGTTAATTTTCTGCACGAGCATAAAAATCAGATAATAGAAAACCTTAATGAATTCATTAAGGATAAGGGTGTAAAGGGCTATATCTGCAATTTTGATGCGGATATTTTATAGTCAGCATACTAAAAAAAAAAATAGGACACAATACTTTTGCTTTAAGTTTGTGTCCTATTTTTTACTTTATAAAATCAGCATATACAGCATTAAAATTACCGTTTTCTAATTCAAACAAATATGTAGAATGATATCTATATTCAGAAGCCTCTTCAATATAAACTTTTAATTTCTTGTTTTGCTGTAACAATGCAGTAAAGGTAGAATCACTTAAATATATACGCTCTCCATTTTTATACATAGTTCCGTAAAGTTTGTGTTTATTACCTTTATCATCTTGTACTGTTATATTGTAACTTGTTGTGGAATATGCATTTACCTCATTACTACCGTATTCCCATAACTTTATCGCAATGTCATCTGAATCAATCAAAATTCTTGCATAAAGTTTAGAATTAGTTGTTGCGCTATTACTGAACGTTCCAACGAAAACATCTGAATTTCTAATGTATGCTTCGTTAGTCGGGCTATTAAACTCATCAACATAGAAAGCCTTTTCCCAAATTCCAAATGTTTGATTACATCTTGAACATATTCCGCTTGTTGTTGTATGACCAAGAGCGTTTGAATATTCTCTATATGAACTACTACATAATGAACACTTATACGTTGTATATCCCCCGCTTGTACACGTTGCTTCGTTTTCTGTTATGGTATAGGAATGAGTACAGTTTTGGGATGTTATATTTGAATTATCTGTGCTATCTATACCTCCTCCGCAAGATAACAAAAAAGACGTACATGAAAATATCATTAAAAGTGTAAGCATAAATAATATAATTTTTTTCATTTTTTATCTCCTTAACAAATGTATCTAATGTACACATTATATCATGTATAAGTCTATTTGTCAAGTATTTTTTGATATATAATGTAAATATTATATAATGTAGGAGTTAGAGTGTATGAAATTAAGGGTATTAGATATTTTAAAGGAAAAAGGAAAGACAAAATATTGGTTATATATACAACTTGGATTAAGCTATCAAAATTTTAATAAACTCGTAAATAATGAGACTGTTGCTATTAAATTCGAAAATCTGCAAGCTTTATGCGACATTTTAGAGTGTACACCTAACGATTTATTTGAAAATTATCACACTCACTAATGATATAGAATAAAACTTGCGGTTTATTACAGTATGTTTAAATAGCATGTATAAATAAAAATCACCCCGTATAACGGGGGGTATTTCAGTTTAAGTC
>JAZRDX010000160.1:0-11661 GCA_045660565.1 Eubacteriales bacterium | reverse complement strand
TAATAGACGGATGGGCCATATCTCTGTCCATAGACTCAAGCCACTCGGGAAGAACGTTATACGTCGCGCTCGCATTATGGTGGTCAATACCCCAGTTCGGGTACTCTCCCCATACGGTATATCCGAGAACGTCCGCCCAGTAAAGGAAACGGGGCTCGAATACCTTTTCATGGAGTCTTGCGCCGTTAAATCCGAGCTGCATAGAATAAATTATATCGTTTTTAAGCGCTTCGTCGCTCGGTGCGGTATAGATACCGTCGGGATAGAAGCCTTGGTCAAGAACCCAGCGTCCGAAGAAGTTTTTACCGTTAAGGGTAAACGCCATGCCGTTAAGACCGACCTCGCGCAGCCCGAAATAGGATTTAACGGTATCGTAAGTCTTATCACCGTCGAAAAGCGTTACTTTTACGTCGTAAAGTCTGCCTATTCCTGCTTCCCAGAGCTGTTTTTCCGAAAGTATAATATCAGCGGAAACGGTGTTTCCGTTACAGTCGATTTCAGCCTTTCCTGTCTCTCTGCCTTCGTAGAAGGTCTCAATAAGAAGCTTTTTGCCTATATACTCTCCGGCAAGCTGTACGGAAACGTTTACAGAGGGGGCGTTTATGTTAGAAACGTAATTGATGTTTTTTACATAGGATTTTTCAACAGCCTCGAGCCAGACGGTCTGCCAGATACCTGTGGTACGGGTATAGTAGCAGCCGTAGGATTCGTACTTTGTAGACTGCTTTCCCGTTGCCTGAAGTCCCGAGCGGGTATCATCGTCTGCGCAAACAACTATAACGTTCTTGCCTTCCTTTAAGAAAGGGGTGATATTATACCAAAACGGAGTATAGCCGCCGGTATGGCTTCCGACTCTGGTTCCGTTAATAAATACTACGGAGAAAAAGTCAACCGCGCCAAAATGGAGAATTATCTGCTTGCCGTTCCACTTTTCCGGAACCGTAAATGATTTTTTATACCATACTGTATTCATAAAATCGGTGTTTCCTATACCGGAAAGCACGCTTTCGGGACAGAACGGAACGTTTATGGTAAGCGGAAAATCGCCGTTTTTCTCGTAGCCTCTTTCCATTCCGGAGCTTGAATTGTCAATGTAAAAGCCCCACTCTCCGTTAAGACACTGCCAGTCCTCACGGACAAGCTGCGGTCTCGGGTATTCATTTCTTAAATTTGCCATTTCGTTTACCTTAGCCTTTCGAAATTATTTTTTAAAGGATGCTTATTAGGTACCGATTACAGTTTACCATTATTTTATTATTTTGTAAATGATTTTTTCTGTAAAAATATTGACATTTTCTCCACGGCCTGATATAATAATACCACATTAACAATTTCAAATTCGGAGAAAATGACAATGGTTAAAATTAAAATCGCGAGAGCCTTCTGGAAGGAACCTAAAGGTTTTTCAATAACTAACAACCCGGGAGAGGAATATGTTTTCGTGCATTTTCTTACGCCTGTTACGATAAGCGGAAAACAGTACGGAGAAAAAACCTTCGTTGTATACAATAAAAACACGGTTCGGAGCTTTTCCTCTCCGAGCACGCCGCTGATACACGACTGGTTTCACGCAAGGGGGCTCCGCCCGCTTGTCGAAAAATACGGTCTTGAGTTTAATAAGCCGTACACCCTGCCGTACAGCTCTTTTATAACCGAAATCGTTTCCGAAACCGAATTTGAATCAATAAGAAAGCGTCCTTACTACGAGAACATAATAAATTCCCAAATAGAGCTTCTTTTCGCTAAAATAAGCAGGGCGAGAAATGAAACCGGAGAATGTACGGATAACTCTCATTATAAGGATTTCGTCGCTCTAAGGAACGAAGTGATGCTGACCTACAACGAGGATTGGAGTGTTGAAAAAATGGCGGCAAAAATGAAAATGAGCACGTCAAAGTTTTATGAGCTTTACAAGGAAATTTTCGGAATCACTCCGCAAAAGGATTTGCAGAGCGCACGTATCGACCACGCCAAAAACCTGCTTGCCCAAAGAGACTGCTCGGTTGCCGAGGCCGCCAGTGCCGTGGGATATACAAATGTTTACCATTTTATAAGACAATTTAAGAGAATGTGCAACGTAACTCCGGGCGTTTACTCGAGATACGTTTCCGAAGATACTCTAAAATGATTTATTGATGTAAAAGCCTTTATGCATTTATACACTAAATGTACAATTCGCAAACGCATTTTTTGTCGAAATTGCATATTGTAATTAAGATGCATTTGTGGTATACTTATTTCGTATTTAAGCTTTAAAAGCTAAAAAAACAAAAAGGAGTACATATTATGAAACTTATGAAAAAACTCAGCATTCTCATCGCACTTTGTCTTTGCCTTACCATAAGCGGCGTATACGCAACTTGGGTATATTCCAAGAGTAACGACGTTATGGACCAGGCACCTTATCTCTCGGTAAACCTTACCGAGGCTACCTCGACAGGAACCTACGGAGACTACCACGTTGACTCTACCGGCCTTACCATGGTTATCGACCCAGTAACAGACGGAAGCCACGAGGCGGCACTCAAAATCACCGGTTCTATCGTTATCACCTTTGAGCCTAACAAGTACGCTCCTACCGAAGTAAGAGAAAACGGTGTTCCTACCACTATTACCTTCGGTACAACCGTTAACCAAGCTGACTGGAAATTTAACGGCACTCAGATTTTCGTTGTAGACACAACGGCTATCAGCCTTTCAGACTGGGGCACTATTAACTCTGATGGCAAATTCGTTTACGAAATTAATGCCGATACGCTCGCAAGCTACCTCAAAATCACTCCCGGTATAGTTCTTGATACTAAGGCTGATTACGATGCGTTCAACATCGTTCTCGGACAGGGCAGACTTCAGATAACTATAAGCGACGGAGTAACCAGCACCCCCACCGCATAATACACGTTTTTAATAATTCAACATTATCCCATGTCAGACATGGGATAATGTCATTTTGGAAGGAAATAAAATGACAGGCTTTGACCTTTATACATTTTTCCTGTGTCTTATTGTTTTTACACTGCTAACCGGAATATTTACATTTTTTGTCGTTACGATGATAAAAATGGGCATTAGGCTTACCCTTTCGGGACACGATGACGAATCAATTCTCAAAGAACAAAACACACCCGAAAAGAAATCAAAATTCTACTATGTAGAAACCGCGGTAACCGTTCTTTTATGTATTCTGATTATTGCAACGTTTGTGTTTTCTGTTACCGTCAACGTACGAGACGATAAATATTTCGAAAACATACCAACAATCAAGGTAGTTAACAGTGCCTCAATGGCTAAAAAACACAAGAAAAACACGTATCTTACCGATTATAATCTCAATAATCAGTTTTCCACGTTCGACCTTATTCTTGTATATAAGGTTCCTCCGGCAAGCGAGCTGAAAAAGTTCGACATCGTACTATACGAAACCGAGGAAATGCAGGTTATACACAGAATAATCGATATCGAGCCTCCGAATGAAATACACCCGGAGGAATATTGGTTCACCTGTAAGGGAGACGCGGTAGAAAGTATAGACCGCTTCCCCGTAAGGTACGACCAGATAAAAGCTATATACAAAAATGAAAAAATCCCGATGGTTGGTAGCTTTATTTCGTTTATGCAATCTCCTGCGGGACTGCTTTGTATTCTTCTCGTGGTATTCGGAATGATAGCTATTCCGATAGCGGAAAAGAAATATATCTCGGCACGCAAGGAAAGATACGAGGATATTCTTGATATTATAGCCGAAGCTAAGCGTGAAAAACAGGAAGCCGCCCTTGAAAAGCAAAAGGCTGCCGAGCAGGAGGAACAGCTTGCAGCTGAGCTTGAACGCCTTAAGGCTATCGAGCTTGAAATGCAAAAGGCTTCCGAAGTCTCGGATACTGAAAACAAATCCGCAGTTACTGCCGAGGACAACACCGAAAAGCTTAGTCCTTTTGCTCATCTTGCTAACAGAAGCTCTAAAACGTTCAGACAAAAGCTGCGCAAGTACAAGGATGCGCGTATCGCGTTTACCGAGCTGAAAACGTACATAGAAACCTTTGATAAAACGCGACTTATCGAAAGCGATAAGCACGACACTTTCAAGCGCGGAAACACCCCTATCGCAAGATTCGCCATTCGCGGAAAGACACTTTACGCTTATCTTGCGCTTCCGCCTGCCGAATTTTCGGAAAGCAAGTATGTTTTCACCGACGTTTCGGACAAATCGGCGTACAAGAACTACCCCATGCTTCTTAAGATAACCTCGCAGAGACAGCTCCGTTGGACGCGTGAGCTTATTGATGAAATAGCAAAGCGCGGAAATATGGTCAGAAAGACCTCTCCTCTTGAACTCACAAAGGAGGCTATTGAAAAAGCCGCCGAGGAGCTAATGAAGGAGCTTTACGAGGAAAATGCCGACGAGTTAAATATGCGTCGCGAAGAGCTTGATAACAAGCATGAGGAATTAAGCTCGCGTCATACCGAGCTTGAAAACAGGCACGAGGAATTAAGCGCGCGTCATACCGAGCTTGAAAGCAGACACGAAGAACTTAATGCGCGCCACGAAGCGCAAAACAGCCGTGATGCCGAGCTTAAAAACAAAGACGCAGAGCTTAGCGCACGTGAAGAAGATCTCAAAAAACGCGTTGAAGAGTTTGAACGACAGAAAGAGTCTGAAAAGAAAGACAGATTTGCCCATCTCGCCACAAGGAATCCCAAGACGTTCAGACAAAAGCTCCGTAAATTTAAGGAAGCGCGTTTGGCGTTTAACGAGCTTAAGACATATATTGAAAGCTTTGAAAACGTAAGACTTATTGAAAGCGATAAACACGACACCTTTAAGCGCGGAAATCTGCCTGTTGCCAGATTTACCATTCGAGGAAAGACGCTTTACGCTTATCTTGCGCTACCGCCTGCTGAATTTACCGAAAGCAAGTACGTTTTCACCGACGTTTCGGACAAACCGTCATATAAGAATTATCCGATGCTTGTTAAACTGACATCACTCAGACAGATTCGCTGGACAAAGGAGCTTATTGACGATATAGCGACACGGGGAAATATGAAAAACAAAGACGCGGAAAGCACCTCAGTTTTGCAAAGTAAAAAATAAATTCTAAAGTTTTTAAAAAATTAATTACATCGGAAAGGGAGGCGATACGCCGTGAAAATAAGACGTTTATGTAATAGCATATGCATATTTACACTTATCATAGCCATTTTAACCTGCGGCGGCGCCTTTGCAACCTGGAAATTCACCGATTTACCGGCCTCGTCTGTTTCAACAGAGTGGGACGTCCTGCTCGGAACTATTGACTGGACAGGGTCCGACATTCTTCCCGATGACGGAAGCGTTGGCGAAAAGCACTCTACGCTCATCCAGATGATGCTCAACGGTACTGTAACAGACAACAACGGAAAAGTAACAAACATCGGTCTTAATTCCGATAACTCATATATATCGAACGAAATCAAGGACCGTTCAAACGCGGGTTGGTTTTCAAGCTCCGACACCCTTGGTAGCATGGACTTCTGGGAAGCTAGCGATATAAACAAATACTTTAATACAGCAACGGAAAACGTTTCCTTCGTTCTGTATTTCCCTGACGGGGTTTCCGACACCTACTATTTGTATACGACAAGCGTTCATCTTGAAACAAATGACGCTCCGAGCATTGCCATCGGTAACAATATTTACCCTATATACGAAACCGTATTAAAAAAGAACGATATAGGCGTTTTCGAAGCGGTTAAAACCACCCTCGGATATGCAAAATCAGCGTATTACGATAACCGTATAACAGGAGCACTTCTCCGTGTTCCGTCATTCGATCCGTCTACGTTCACGGAGGGTGAGCAGGGACACACGACTCAAACGGCAATATGGACGTACAAGGGACAGTCATCAACAGCATATCCCGCCTCAGCTACCGCGCCGGTCTATTACCGCGTTAAACCGTCTTCTCAGACATCATACACGGTTACCGTGTCTATAGGCAGAAGGGTTTACGTACTTGATCAGAATCTACGTGAGGTTAAGGTAACAAGCGGTGCGCAAGGAAGCGCAACGTTAACCTTTACCGCAAGCGCAAACCGAACCTATTACTTTAGATTTGAAGGCGCAGAAGCAATTGGGTTTGAGGTTACATAAAAAACAGAAAAGAGCAAACGCATTCAACGTTTGCTCTTTTTCATTATTCGGTTTTTACTATTAAATCAATAAAACTTAATATCAATATCTCCCGTTATATTTCTTACGGTAAGATTTTTAAAGCCGCCAAAGCCGCTTATTCCCGCCAGATTGTTCTTTCCGTATTCCGAAACGGAGTCAATGGTAAATCCGGTAACCGAATCAGAGATATATGCCTTAATATCTCCGTCCTCGGATATAAGATATGCGGCGCTTCCTATCCACAGATTTTCAAGATAAACATCACCGGTTTTAGTTGTTGCGGTACAGCTACCCGCATCAACGCCGTCTGCCGATATATCACCGTCGGTTGAGGAAACGTAAAGCGTGCTTCCTACTTTAACGTTCACAAGCTCCGTATCCCCCGAAGTAAGCGATACACTTACCTGACCGAAGCTGACATTTTTCAGCTCAACCTCTGACGATTCCCCATTTACGGCATATTTTGCACATTCGCTATCAGAAATCTTTACGTCTCCCGAAGAAGTAACGACACTTACGTCGGCAACATTAATTTTTTTAAATTTGATTTCCGACGTTTTTCCGTTGACGCTAAAAGCGGACAGAACAACATCAGTTGCCTTTACGTCTCCGCTTTTGGACTTAACGTTAACCTTTACTTTATCCGAGGTAATACCTTTAACCGTAACGTCTCCGGAAGCGGTTTGCAGGTTTATCGTCCCCGCGAACTCCCCCGGAACGGAAAGAGTTACTTTATAATATTTTTTTGTCCCAAATCCGACTTTTATGTTTTCATTTGACTCTCCGGAAATATTTCTCAGTACGTTTAAAAACCCGGATTCTTCGCTTACGCTGTATAAATTCTCTTCGGTGTCGTAGTAACGAAGTATTATTTTACCCGTTTCACATTTATTCACCTCGATTTCCGAGACGTCAAGCGCAAGATTTACCGCAGTAAGAGTCGGATCGTATTCTTTTGTATACGCTGTAAAATCTTTTTTTCCTGCACAGCCTATAAGCAAAACTCCGATTAACGTAATTACGGAAAAAGTGAGTATTTTAAAAATTCGCTTTTTCATTCTGTATCCGTTCCTTTCGCTTTAATAACGTGTAACCGCCGAGAAGCTTAAATATCTAGAACGTAACCCGGTCTGTCTTTAACGAGATTTATCTTTGCGCTATCGTCAGCATAAACAAAAACCTCGAATATCTGCGCGCGCTCTCTGTCCTCGTCCACTTTAAGACGGAAAAGACCGTCGTTCCTAAATATTCTGTAGCTTACCGTGAAATAATACACTGTATAGCCGTCTTTTTCTTCTATAAGACGTTCGTTTTTGATCCTGATCTTAAAAAGCTTTTGGGGAGGAAATTTTTCGTGCGCTCCGTTTTCCTCAAGAAACTTATCCGTATAGAGCGAATTTACCTTCTCGTGATCTCCCGCGATAACGGCGTTTAAGTACTCTCCGATTATAACAAGTCCCGGCTCACCTTCTGCTGCGTAATCTCCGTTTTGTATGAGATAGCTTTGAGAGCTATCGGGAGCGTATTTAACCGAACGGTCAAGCGCGAGGTATTCGGGAATCGTGAATATATCAGTTTCATAATCGGCGGGATAATAATAAAACTCCTCCTCCGGAATTTTATTTTCATCCTCCGGTTTTTCCGAATATTTACCGTTAAACATACCAAGCGCATAGGCAACGCTTACGAAAACAAAAGCGCACAGCACTACCGCAAGTCCTGAAAAGACAGCAACGTTTTTCTTTTTACAGCCGCACTTTTTCGTTGCTTCTTCGCCGTATTCCTTTGGTTCTTCCGACACATTTTCGCTACTGTTTTCTTCGGCGCCCGCGTTTTCTGAATTCGCCTTTTCGGTATTACTTTCTTTTATGCCGACATCCTCGGCTTTATCATTCTCGATTTTACCGGTGCCCGTCTCTCTTTCTGAAAGCTCAGGCTCCTCTATATCTTCAAAAAAGCCTTTTCTTTTTTTCACCGCAAATTATTTCCTTTTTGTAAATTTATTATTTTAGAACCGGATTAAAATATCCAAATAACAAGAGGAAAAGCCATATAAGAGGTTTTTATCCGTCTTTTGAGCTTCTTTTGAACTATTATATCATATATAAAAATGAGTATTCAAGTATTTATTTTTTAAAATTACTTGACAAAACGCTAAAAAAACAATATAATTTATGTTGAGGTATTTTGTAACGCTGTAACTTTTTGTAGAAAAAAGGTATTAAATACAGTGAAGCGGTATTATCTTGCCGCGAATATCTTACGAGGCGCGGTATTTCTACCGTCTCCCGTAGCAAACGAAAGGAATATAAAATGAAAAATACTGTTACCGCAAATAAAGTATCCCCCATAACCGATTTAAAGAACCTCGTTGAAACAAACGCCGCCGAGTTCGGAGATAAGCCTCTTTACTACTACAAGGAAGGCAAAGAGGTTGTTTCCTTTTCTCACAGTCAGATGAAATACTCCGTTGACGGACTTGGAACCGCCTTCTCTATTCTCGGATTAATGGGTTCAAATATTGCCGTTATAGGCGATACAAACCCTTACTATATGGTTACCTATTTCGCTGCAGCAAACGGCGGCGGAGCAATAATTCCGCTTGACAAGGAGCTTGACAACGAGACCATCGCAGGCTTTATGAGTATAGCCGAGGCAAAGGCGTTGGTATATACCCCCTCTTTTAACAGCCGTATTCCCGAAATTGAGGCGCTTTCTACCGACATTAAGTACTTTATTCCGATAACCCCGGATGAAAGCCTTATGCCTAACGAGAAGTACGTTTCCATTTCCTCTCTTATCGAAAAGGGTACAGAAGCTATAAAGGGCGGAAACACTGCGTTTACTGACTTCACACCCGACCGCGAGGCTCTTGCGGCGCTTATATTTACCTCCGGAACCACGGGAACAAGTAAATGCGTTATGCTCAGCCATAAAAATCTCGCGACGGCAACAAACGCCTCCTGCGACAGCATGAGTCATTTTGGAAAGGACAGCACCTTCGTTTCCGTTCTTCCGATGAACCACTCCTACGAGGTAACCACCGAGCATCTGGCGCTTTCTCACATCGGTTGCTCCACCTATATAAACGACAGCATTAAAAACGCTCTCCGCAGCTTTAACTACTTTAAGCCGAACTCCCTCATTCTCGTTCCGCTTTTCGTTGAGACAATATACAAGCGTATCTGGAAGGAGATTGACAAAAAGGGAAAGAGACGTACCGCAAAATTCGGAATGGCACTCAGCGGCGCTCTCCTTAAGCTTAAAATCGATATCCGCAAAAAGCTGTTTAAGGAGGTTACCGCGGCTCTTGGCGGAAATCTCTCCTGCATCGTTTGCGGAGGCGCGCCCCTTTCAAAGGATCTTATACACGATTTCGAAGCATTCGGAATACAGATTCTTGAGGGCTACGGCATAACAGAATGCTCTCCCCTCGTTTCGGTAAACCGTCTCGGCAAGGTAAGACACGGCTCCGTAGGTACTCCCGTTCTCGGCTGCGAGGTAAAAATCGACAAGCAGGAGTCGGAGAAAACCGGCGAGATACTCGTTAAGGGCGACAACGTAATGATGGGATACCTTAAAAACCCCGACGCAACCGCCGAGGTATTCACCGAGGACGGCTGGTTCAAGACGGGTGATATAGGATATATGGACAAGGACGGATACATCTTCATTACCGGAAGAAAGAAAAACGTCATAATCCTTTCAAACGGTAAAAACATCTTCCCCGAGGAGCTTGAGGAGCATCTCTACAAAAACGAAATTATCGGAGAATGTGTTGTAATCGGAAGAAAGGTTGAAAGCGGAGAAACGTCCATAACCGCTGTTATTTATCCGAATCCGGAGCTTTCCGAGGGTAAAACAAAGGAAGAAATTTCCGAGGCAGTTAAGGAAGCCGTAGAGCTTACCAACAAGCATCTGCCCACCTTCAAGCACATTCAGAACGTTGAAATCAGAGAAACAGAGTTCGAAAAGACTACAACCAGAAAAATAAAAAGATATTTAGTTAAATAAAATATTTACATAAAGAAAGGACTTTTTGCTATGTTTGAGAAAATTAAAGATATTCTTGTTGAGGAGCTTCAGATAAAGGAAAGCGACATCACTCCCGAGGCAGAGCTTGTAAACGATCTCGGCATAAACTCTCTTGAGCTTGCCGACCTTATTATGGTTTTCGAGGAAACTTTTGACTTTGAAATCAGCGAAAACGACATCAGAAAATTCCTTACCGTCGGTGATATAGTAAATTATCTTTCCGAAAAAGCAGAATAAAGCCGGTATATCATAATCACGAGCCGAATTTTCCTCTCACGAAAATTCGGCTCGGTTTAAATATTTTCCATTTTACCGCGTACATTCTTGTTTTACTGCTAAAATCCTTAAAAGAATACATTTTCCGACACCGCGCTCCGACGTTTTTTTCATTCAAGTTATTATACAATGTATTTGCGCGTCCTTTCGATAACCTTTGACAAGGACGTAAATTACAAATGTTGTTTTATATTGGAAAGGACGTTGGATAACAATGAAATTTATTACTTTTTCGGCAGTATTCATCATATTGTTTTACATAATAAACCGCATAACCGAGCAAAAGCTTATAAGCAGGTACACATTTCGTGTTCTTTCATGTTCCGAGGACAGTGAGACACTTCCGGCTCAGCTACTCTATGCAACCATGAAAAAAGGGCAGGTTTTTACCGATCTTTCTCTCCCAATTCCGTCAAAAGAGGGCGGAGAGATAAACATAGGGATAGTTGCGGTTAACCGCGCCGGCGTTTACATAATATGCCGTATACAAGGTGAAGGTGTTATTGAAAACCCGAACACCGCGAGGTGGAAGCACATCTACAACGGAAGCTGCAGCGAGTTCGAAAACCCTTTCAGAACGCAGGAGGGCGCGAGAAATCTTATTGAGCATTACACGAAAAACGCAGGGCTTTCGGCGGTAAAGGCTCATTCAATGCTGGTTTATACAAACCCGTCTCTCCGCTTTACTCACACGCTTAACCGTTCCATTGTCAGTGCTGAAGGTCTCAGCCGCAAGATGTCCGATATAGACAGACGCGGCAGGCTCACAAGTGCCGAGGTACGTCAAACGTGCAGGCTTCTTTCCGACATCAGCAGTGGCGCGTATATGTAAGTTAAAGCACACATAAGCCTTTATAAAATGCGGCGGGTACGGATATTTATCAAAATATCTTTAAAACCGGATATACGCAGAGGGCTTTTGACGTTTGCGGCGGGAGCAAGCCCCCACCCTACAAATGTGTATCAAAACGGATGAACGCTGAGCTTTTTGGACTACAAAGATTCGGACCGTCGGGGACGCCGGTCCCTACGAAGGTTTATCAAAACGGATATACACAGAGGGCTTTTCACGTTTGCGGCGGGAGCAAGCCCCCGCCCTACAAATGTGTATCAAAACGAATTAACGCTGAGTTTTTGGGATTACAAACATTCGGACCGTCGGGGGCGCCGGTCCCTACGAAGGTTTATTAAAACAGATA
>JAZRDX010000159.1:0-5426 GCA_045660565.1 Eubacteriales bacterium | reverse complement strand
CACATACTACTATCCTTTCTACGCCGCCGTCTTTTTTGCCGTGAAAAATCACCTTACCTTTCTCAATAACGCTCGGAATTGCTTCAATAGATGCTATTTTCGTTGCTGTTATACCGTGTCTTATCTCTGATTTTACACTTGCTTTTCCAAGGGAAATATCTCCGTAAACATCTGAATATATTGGATTTCCAAGACTTTTAAAGTATTCCTCAAATATAAGACTGGGTGCCTTTCCCGTTTTTTCAAGCTTGCTTGAGTCAATATTAGCTACCGCTTCCATATCAGCAAGAGTATCTATGTTGTTTGAAATATCAGTCTCGCTGAAATTAGGATACTTTATTGCGAACCTCGTATCCATATCACCACCCGCGCTCTGCCCCTCTATCGCAAGCGCAAAGGCATTGTTACCCTTATTGCTCTCGGAAATACTGTCAAACAGCTTTTTGTAAAGCCTTACGAATTTACGAGCCTGCGCCGACAAGCCATCGATAGACGAATATTTCCGCGCAGATTTACGGAAGAACCCGAGAACCTTATCTGCAAGTGTCGGTTCTTCTCCGAGGATATAGCTCCATGCGTCCGCGCTTTTAAACAACTCTTCGGCGCCCGCTGCGGCTACCTCCTCCTGTGAAATTGCGGCTATCTCAGCCGTAACAGCCGTGCCTTTTATTGTCGGAGCATCTTTATCCTTAAGCTTACGGTAAAACTCCTTATATTGCTCCTCTACCGCCTTTGCCTTATCGGAAGATATAAGCTTCCTTGCCTCTTTGTAAAGCTTTAGCGCCCTTTTATCGCCGCTTGCAAATATCTTATGGAACATCTCGTGTCCGAGAAGTATTTCGTGGGTTCTTTCCGCTGAAATCTTCGGGTTTACGTATACAGTGTTACCTATCAGCACTCCATCCCCGGCGCTTGCGTCAAACATTACGTTAAGTCCCGACTTTACCGCTACCGTTGCGTACAGCTTTATCTCGGCATCGCCAAGACCGTGGTACCGAGCTTGACGGATAGTCGTTCTGACAGCTACCTTGTTTGCGTCGTTCAGCTCACTGTAACCGTCTATATTTTCCTTAGCGTAGTTATCTATCGCTATCCTACTGAGTTTTCTTTCCTCTTCTTCAACTTTTTTTGATTTTTTTTCGTCAGAGGTATTGCTTTTTTCCGTGTTTTCGGGTATAATAATCATAGAAGCATCACGAAGGAAGGTGTACGACGGATTATTTCCGTACTGAGACGCCATGTCCTTTGTGATGTTTTCTATTTTCGTAACATCCTTTAACCTTTTTCCTCGATTATTGTTTACAATGTTAATTACACCTTGATAATATTCTTTTCCTACCCTAAAGATAACATCGAAATAATCAAATCCACCGACTGCATCGGAATGAAAATGACCATCCTTGCCATCGTCAGCCGTCCTTAAATTAAATCCGGCATCCATCAAGTTGTCTAATTCCGTAGAAGTTCGCATTTTTGCCGTATAAATATCGTCATCAATATGTTTTGATGGGTGTGAATATTCGTTTGCTGTTACACCATTAACAAAAACGCGATTATCTATTCCAATTACTTTTCCTTGAAATCTTTTTTTAATAATTTTTGTTGCAAGCTCCGTTTGCTCTTTTATGCTTAACCCATTAAACTGTTCTTGGTCAGTTTCAACAGAAACAAATCTTTTACCATCTGAAAAAGCACATAAAGCAAATCTCGCATTTTCGTGTAATTCCGTATTCCTATCGCTTTTATTCTTACCACCCGTAACCTGCACATTTTTGTCATTTATGCGCGTTACGGCTTTTTTTATGTTCTCTGCATTCGTTTTGTCGGAAGCCTCTTGCGAGACAGCAGATTTTTGTGCCGTATTTCCGTTCCACAATGAACGAAGCACCTTATTTACCTCCTGGCCCGTAAGAGATCGGCTGAGGTCTTTTGCATCGTAGTCGTAAAGGTAATAGCTTTCGCCCTCTTTTAATACCGCGAGGTTTAGCTTTCCCCCTCTTCCGGTGTAACGGTAAACTCCGTCTTTCATATTCTTTCGTAAAATATGCGGCAGCGGTCGCGCCTTGCTCGGAAAAAATACATTAATACTCTTTTAGATAGCAAAAACAGGTGCGCTACATTAAATAACACACCTGTTTTTTGCTTAAATTAATTATCTCTGAACTCTCGCGCCCTTACCGCCGATGATGTTCTCAACCTCTTTAAGAGATGCCATGGAGGTATCTCCGGGGGTTGTCATAGCGAGTGCGCCGTGTGCGATACCGTAGTTTACTGCCTCAGCTGCGGGCTTTCCGCTCATAAGACCGTAGATAAGTCCGGAAGCAAAGCTGTCGCCGCCGCCAACTCTGTCGAGTATCTCAAGTCCGGGAAGCTCAATTCCCTTGTGGATCTGTCCGTCTGCCCAGCAGATTGCGCTCCAGTCGTTAACGGTTGCCGTCTTAACGGTTCTAAGGGTGGTTGCAATTACCTTGAAGTTCGGGTAAATCTTGGTAGCGTTCTCAATCATCTTGTAGTAGCCGTCAATGTTAAGCTCCTTAAGGTCTCCGTCGTTTCCTTCAACCTCAAGTCCGAGACATGCGGTGAAGTCCTCCTCGTTACCTATCATAACGTCGATATACTTCGCTATCTCCTTGTTAACCTCCTGAGCCTTAGCCTGACCGCCTATACCCTTCCAGAGAGACGGACGGTAGTTAAGGTCATAAGAAACAACGGTTCCGTACTTCTTAGCTGCCTTAACAGCCTCGATAACAACCTCTGCCGCGGTTTCGCTGAGAGCTGCGAATATTCCGCCGGTATGGAGCCAACGTACTCCGAGAGTGCCGAATATGTAATCCCAATCTATATCACCGGGTTTAAGCTTGGAAGCCGCGGTGTTTCCTCTGTCGGATACACCAACCGCTCCTCTGATACCGTATCCTCTTTCGGTAAAGTTAAGACCGTTACGTACGGTTCTTCCTATTCCGTCGTAGGGCATCCACTTGATAAGCGAGGTGTCGACTCCACCCTGTAAAATAAAGTCCTCAAGAAGGTATCCGAGCTCATTCTCCGCAAAAGCGGTTACAACTCCGGTTTTCATACCGAAGCAACGGCGAAGTCCGCGAGCAACGTTATACTCACCGCCGCCCTCCCATGCACGGAAGGAACGGGCGCACTTTATACGTCCTTCTCCGGGATCGAGTCTGAGCATGATTTCGCCAAGAGAAATCTCGTCGAACATACAGCTTTCTTTAGGTCTTAATTTTAAATCCATTTTTGTTTCCCCCTGAAGTGTTTTATATTTTTTAATTCCGTTAAGAAAATTACCAAACCGACTAAGATTTTAGAAAAATGCAATCCTTGCGGTAAAAATAACCGTCATAACGCAGTATATAAGCATTATATCATAGCTTACCGAAAAAATCAAGGCTAATTTCCAAAAATTATTATTTTTGTAATATTATTTTTTACAAAATAAGCGCTTGTAAATTTTTTAAAAATTAACGATTTTCTACGTTATACGTGTTGATTTTTTTGTTAAGTTATGGTATAATATTAAAACGCAAATGTAAAAAATGCGTTTTTGATTTTGAAAACGGAGAAACAGAAAATGAGTGAGATAATTAAAAAGGAAATGCGGGCGCTTGAAAAAAGCCTTGAATACCATTCAAGAAAGTATTATATCGAGGACAGTCCCGAAATTTCCGACTTTGAATACGACGAGATGTTTTACCGTCTTAAGGCTCTTGAGGAGCAGTACCCGAGCCTTGCATCGGCAAACTCACCTACAAAAAGAGTCGGCGGCGCGGTTCTCGATAAATTTGAAAAGGTAACTCATAACGTACACATGGGAAGCCTTCGCGACGTCTTTAACTTTGAAGAGCTTGAAGATTTTATTGATAAAACTCCTGCCGAAAACTATTCGGTTGAATGTAAAATAGACGGCCTTTCCGTCTCTCTGGTTTACGAGGACGGAGAGCTTATCTTAGGTTCTACCCGCGGAGACGGAAATGTCGGCGAAAACGTTACCGAAAACCTTAAAACGATACCGACTATTCCGCTTAAAATCGATTACAAAGAGCATCTTGAGGTGCGCGGAGAGGTATTTATGCCTCGCGAAAGCTTTGAAAAGCTTAATGAAAAGCGCAAAGAAAGCGGAGAGCAGCTTTTTGCCAATCCGAGAAACGCCGCCGCAGGCTCACTCCGTCAGCTTGACTCCAAAATCACAGCGGAAAGAAAGCTTGACATCTTTATTTTCAACATTCAAGGCGCTGACAAAACCTTTGAAACTCACGAGGAAGGACTGGAGTTTGTTAAATCTCTTGGATTTAAGGTCGTTCCCGATTTTTCGGTACTGAAAACCTTTACCGAAATAAAGGATAAAATAAGTGAAATCGGCGAAAAGCGTCCGTCTCTTTCCTTTGACATCGACGGGGTTGTTATCAAGGTTAATAACATTGAAAAGCGCGAGGAATACGGAGATACAGGTGCAGTTCCGAAATGGGCGGTTGCTTATAAATTTCCGCCGGAGGAAAAGGAAACGGAGCTTCTCGACATCTGTGTAAACGTCGGGCGGACAGGTGTTATTACTCCTTACGCCGTTCTTTCTCCCGTAAGACTTGCCGGAACAACGGTAAGCCGCGCAACACTCCATAACTACGATTTCATTACCGAGCGCGATATACGCATAGGAGATACCGTAATCGTCCGTAAAGCGGGCGATATTATCCCGGAAATAGTTAAAATCAATCCCAAAAAACGTAAGGAAATCTCGGAAAAATTTGAAATGCCGAAAATATGTCCCTCATGCGGTGAGCCCGTTTACCGCGAGGCTGACGAGGCGGCGTATTACTGCACAAATGCTTCCTGTCCCGCTCAGCTTCTTCGTAATCTCTCTCATTTCGTAAGCAGGGACGCAATGAACATCGACGGTCTCGGAGAGGCACTGCTTGCACTTATGGTTGAAGCGAATATCGTCTCCTCCCCTGCTGATTTATACTATTTAAAGTCCGAACAGCTCGCTTCCCTTGAAAGAATGGGCGAAAAATCGGCATCAAACGTTATTTCCGCCGTAAACGAATCAAAGGACCGCGGACTTGACCGACTTCTCTACGCTCTCGGAATACGGCAGATAGGCGAACAAGCTTCGAAGGCGCTTGCATCAAAATTTAACGATATAGAGGAATTTTTCACTCTTACCGTCGAACAGCTTTGCGAGGTAAATGACATAGGTGAAATTTCCGCTGAAAACGTTGTAAACTACTTCAGCCATCTGCAAACAAGAGAGCTTATCGATGCGCTTAAGGCGGCAGGAGTTAAAACAACCTATGAAAGCGATGTTGCAGATACGAGATTTGACGGAAAAACCTTTGTTTTAACCGGAACGCTTCCGACAATGAAGCGCAGCGACGCAGAGGCTTTGATTGAAAAACACGGCGGTAAGACGTCCG
>JAZRDX010000158.1:0-5715 GCA_045660565.1 Eubacteriales bacterium | reverse complement strand
ACGAATTTTTTTCATAGGTGTGCTCGCTTAATCAGATTTTTTCTCCGAGTCTCTCAATCCATTTATGGAAAAACTCCTCAAAAGTTCCACTGTCGAGGGCGTCTCTGATTTTCTCCATCAGCGTATTGTAGAAATAAAGGTTGTGTATAACGCAAAGCCTCATACCGAGCATTTCTCTTGCCTTGAAAAGATGGCGTATGTACGCTCTGCTATACGTTTTACATACCGGACAGTCGCAGTGCTCGTCGAGAGGTCTTTCATCGTCGAAAAACTTTTCGTTAGCAAGGTTAAGCCTTCCCTCCCACGTGAAAAGGTTTCCGTGGCGCGCGTTACGGCTGGGCATTACGCAGTCAAAAAAGTCGACTCCGCGTCTTACCGCTTCAAGAATGTTCTGCGGAGTTCCAACCCCCATAAGGTAACGCGGCTTCTCTACCGGCATGTGCGGCTCTACCTGCTCTATAATATGATACATTACATCCGCGCTTTCGCCTACCGCAAGACCGCCTATCGCGTATCCGTCAAGGTCAAGCGCGGCTATCTTTTTCATATTTTCTATACGAAGATCGTCGTAGGTGCTTCCCTGGTTTATTCCGAAAAGAAGCTGATGCTTATTTATGGTGTCGGGAAGCGAGTTAAGTCTCTCCATCTCCGCCTTACAACGGACAAGCCAGCGAACGGTTCTGTCGGACGAGCGTTTCGCGTAGTTATATTCGCAGGGATTTTCAATGCACTCGTCAAACGCCATCGCTATTGTAGAGCCGAGGTTCGACTGTATCTGCATACTTTCCTCAGGTCCCATGAAAATTTTTGCGCCGTCCATATGCGACTGGAAATATACCCCCTCCTCCTTTATCTTACGGAGCTTTGCGAGGGAAAAGACCTGAAATCCGCCGCTATCGGTTAGTATCGGTCCTTCGAAGCGCGCGAATTTATGAAGTCCTCCGAGCCTTTTTATAAGCTTGTCTCCGGGGCGTATATGAAGGTGATACGTATTTGAAAGCTCTACCTGACATTTACATTCCTTAAGGTCAGGCAGCGCCACTCCGCCCTTTATAGCGGCACTTGTTCCTACGTTCATAAACACGGGCGTCTGTATCGTTCCGTGTACCGTTTCCATAACACCGCGTCTCGCCTTTCCTTCCGTTTTAAGCACTGTAAAGGGGAGCTTTTTTATCTCTGTTGACATTTTTTATATCCTTTTTCTTAAAAATTGTTTTAAGGCTTAAAACAGCCCGTTTTTCTCATAAAGTCTTATTTTCTTTTAAACCAATGCTCAATCTCGCCCTTTGAAAGCTCGAACGCAACCGGTCTTCCGTGAGGACAAAAACGCACCGCGGGGTTTCCAAGCACCTGCTTACATACCCAATCGGTATGGGCAGCGTCGTATATTCTTCCTGCCTTTATAGCCGCCTTACAGGACGCCTGATAAAGCGCCTGCTCGTAAAACTCCTGTCTTGCCGTTTCAAGGCTTCCCGTTCCCGACGCAATCTTGCCGACAACACCGACGAGGAATTCCTCTGCTTCGTTTGCTGAAAGACCTGACGGGATAGCGCTTACGGTTATTCCGCCGCTATCCTTTACCGTAAAATCAAAGCCCGTCGCATTTATTTCGTCTTTATAGCTTAGCGCGGCATCGGTTTCCTCGGGCGAGAGCATTACGTCAAGCGGAAGCATTAAAATCTGGCTATTTGCTCCGTCCGAAATGTTTCTTTTCATGTCCTCAAAGAGTATTCTTTCGTGGGCGGCATGCTTATCTATCATAAGCAGCTTTCCCTCGGTCTCAACGAGAATATAGGAATTGAATGCCTCTCCGAGCATCTTATATTCGGGAATTTCTAAACTATCCTTTGCACTTGCCGAACCGCGGCTGATATTACTTACCGCATACTCGGGCTCTTTAGCCTTATTATCCTCGGAGCCTTCGCGGCTTTCTTCATTACCGCCTGCGTTTCGCTCGGTATTACCGCCCATACGCTCCGCTACCGCACCCGCATCAGAACGCTCGACAGCCTTAAGCGTACCGCCAACTGTAGGAACGGAAAACTCAAAGCTGTCTTCCGTATTATTTTCGGGGCTATGCAAGGGCTCTGTTTTTTTACTGTCAATCTGCGCGGCTCCGCTATCCCCTATTCCGCTCTGCGTACCTATCGGTATTTCTTTAACAAATTTATCAAGTCCTCCGAAAACGCCTGCCCTCTCGGTAATCGGGGGCTCGGCTATCTCTGCGTTTACCTCGCTGTCAAGAGAAAACGGAAGCGAGCTTCCCGTATCATCCTTCTGCATGGGCGCGTTTGGTTTCGTTTCGCTTGCATGACTTGAATAAAGGTGCATATCGGAAACTGCCTGCATTCTTTTTTCAACAGATTCGTACGGCTTATACGTACTGCCGCCTTGTCTTTCTGCGCTATCCCTTAGCGGAACGAATCCGTTTACAAGACGCGACTGACGCCTTGCCTCCTCTTTCGTTTTAAGGTTAAACACCGGGAGCGCGAGATTTTTTTCAAGGCTTGAACGTACTGCGGAATAGACCGCGTCAAAAACCGCCTGCTCGTTTGAGAATTTAACCTCAAGCTTGGTCGGATGAACGTTGACGTCAACGAGTGCGGGGTGTATCGTTATTCTTATAACGCAAACGGGGAATTTTTCCGACGGAATATAAGAATTAAATGCCTGCTCAAGCGCCGCCATCGCGGTACGGCTTTTAACGTATCTGCCGTTGATAAAGAAATTCTGATAGTTTCTGTTTGCTCTTATGTTTTCGGGGGTGCCTACAAAGCCCTCGACCTCTATTCCGCCCGTCATACCGTGTACTTCTACAAGGGTTTTGGCAAAATCCCGTCCGAGGACGGCGTATATACAGCTGCGGAGATTTCCGTCTCCCGCCGTACTGAATTTAATTACTCCGTCCGAAATGAATTTTATCGCGAGGTCGGGGCGCGAAAGCGCTATTTTTTCAACTACCGCCAAAACGGCAAGCGCCTCGGAGGTATCCTTTTTAAGGAATTTACGTCTTGCCGGGACGTTGGCAAAAAGCTCCTCGACTATAATTGTCGTGCCGTCGCGGCAACCAGCCTCAATTATTTCGTCTACCTCACCGCCGATACTTGTAAGCTGCGTTCCCATAAGTGAGCCGCGCTGCTTTGTAAATATCTTAAGTGTTGAAACGGAGCCGATAGCCGCAAGTGCCTCTCCGCGAAATCCGAGCGTGAGTATTCCGTCAAGGTCGCTTTCGCTGTGAATTTTACTCGTTGCGTGTCTTTTTATACATACCGGAACGTCCTCGCGGCTCATTCCGCAGCCGTTGTCGGAAACACGCATAAAGGTTATTCCGCCGTGCTTTATTTCTACCGTTACCTCGGTGGAGCCTGCGTCTATGGCGTTTTCCATAAGCTCCTTTATGACTGAGGCCGGACGGTCAACAACCTCGCCCGCCGCTATAAGGTTTGCGACCTGCGGCGAAAGAACGTTAATAATTCCCATTTGTGCGTATTTTCCTTTCTGATAGTTTTTGAATGTTAAACCTGCTGATTGAGAAATTTCATTTATAACGGGGTGTCGAGGATAACGAACTGAAGTTCGTGCACCCCTACGGATTTATCGAATACTAAAATTTTTATTCGTAGGGCGGTGCCTTGGTGCCGCCGTAAACGTACAATTTCGGTTATCGGGAGGCCCGCTCCTTCCCTACGGATAAAAAACGTAAATTAAAGCATCTTTTTAAGCTCAAAGATAAAGTTAAGCGCTTCTATCGGGGTAAGGGTGTTTATATCCACCGCTCTTACCGTATCGGCGATTTTTGTATTAATCATATCGTCAAACGAAATATTTGACGATGCAAGAGGAATATCCTTCTCCTCTTTTCTCGGAGACGGGGCTTCGCTTTCGATTTTCAAAAGGATTTCCTTTGCCTTTTTAATTATCTCGGTAGGAATACCCGCAAGCTTTGCTACCTCTATTCCGTAGCTGTCGTCCGCGCCACCTCTTATTATTTTACGAAGGAAAATAATATCGTCGCCCTTTTTCTTTGCGGCAATATTGTAATTTACCACTCCGTCTATCTCGGTTTCAAGCGCTGTAAGCTCATGGTAGTGAGTTGCAAAAAGGGTTTTCGCACCGATTTTCTTACCTGCCGTATACTCCGCAACCGCTCTCGCTATACCCATTCCGTCAAAGGTACTTGTTCTGCGTCCTATTTCGTCGTAAATTATAAGAGAACGCTTCGTCGCGTTTTTAAGAATGTACGCAACCTCGTTCATTTCAAGCATAAAGGTCGACTGTCCCGATGCGAGGTCGTCCGACGCGCCTACCCTTGTGAAAAGCTTATCGATAATGCCTATCCTCGCCTCTGCCGCAGGAACAAAGGAGCCCATCTGAGCCATAAGCGTAATTATCGCCACCTGTCTCATATAGGTAGATTTACCTGCCATATTCGGGCCGGTTATAAGCATAAGTCTGTTATGCGCGGTATCAAGCTCGGTATCATTCGGCACGAAATAGCTGTCGCGCACAAACTGTTCAACGACAGGGTGCCGTCCGTCCTTTATTATGATTTTATCGTCGCAGGTAACCTCGGGACGGGTAAAATTATTTCTGCTTGCAACCTCGCCGAGGCTGAGATATACGTCAAGCAGGGCAAGGAGAGACGCGTTATTCTGCAACGGCTCGGCAAAGGATGCAACCTTGTCGCGAAGATTACAGAAAATTTCGTATTCAAGAGCGTTAATCTTTTCCGACGCTCCGAGAATTGCTCCTTCAAGCTCCTTTAACTTCGGCGTAATATATCTTTCCGCGCCCGAAAGCGTTTGCTTTCTTATATAGTAGTCGGGAAGCTCTCCCTTATTCGCGTTCGTTACCTCTATGTAATATCCGAAAACACGGTTATATCCGTATTTAAGCTTTGATATTCCGGTAATCCGTCTTTCTTCCTCTATAAGCTCTTCAAGGTACTCTCGGCTATTGGTAAGAAGTCCGCGCAGCCTGTCAAGCTCCTCATTTACTCCCGAGGCTATCATCTCACCCTCTCTTATTGTAAACGGAGGCTGATCGACTATTGTGGCGGAAATCTCGTCAATAAGCTCGGTAAGGGGATTAAGGCTTTCTCTTATATTTCTCAGCTCATCGCACTGCACCTCTGCCATAAGCTCTATTATAGGCTCTACGACGGAAACGGTATCCGCTATTGCCTTTAAGTCTCTGGCGTTTGCGCTGCCGTATACTATTTTGGTCATAAGGCGTTCTATATCAAGAACGGAGCGCATATTCTGCATAAGCTCCTCACGGAGCATATATCCGTCCTTAAACTCACCTACCGCGTCCTGACGTCTGCTGATCTGAACGGTATTTACCAGCGGAAGCTCTATCCATTTACGGAGAAGTCTTGCTCCCATTGAGGTAACCGTATGGTCAAGCACCCAAAGAAGCGAGCCGCGCTTTTCCTTTGTTCTCATGGTTTCGGTAAGCTCAAGGTTACGTCTCGTATTCGGATCTATTTCAAGAAACTGACCGTCGGTAAACAGGCTGAGATTTTTTATATACGAAACCTCGGTTTTCTGAGTATCCGCTATATAACGCAGAAGCGCGCCTACGGAGAGAACCGCCGTCGGGTTTTCAAATATCTTTTCGTTTACCGATTTGCCAAACTGTCTTTTAACGGTAAGCGTTGCGTCTCCGAGGCTGAAATCCCCATATATTTCGCTGTTTACTACGCTTTTAAGT
>JAZRDX010000157.1:0-34504 GCA_045660565.1 Eubacteriales bacterium | reverse complement strand
TTTCTTTTCTTCTTCCGCGCGACGTTTTTCTTCTTCGGCTCTGCGTCTTTCCTCCTCCGCTCTCCGGTTTGCTTCGTCTACCTTACGCTTTTCTTCCGCCGCCTTTTCAAGACACGTCTCCTTAAGCGCGTAAGCGTCTTTGTACGTCTTTATTCCCTCAAACAGTGTCGCAGCGGTCTTGTATTCGCTTTCGCTTTTCGCAGAGCGCATAGCGGTTGTTGCCTTGGAATACGCGGCTTCGAGACGTGCGTTTTCGTTACGGGTATTTATAAAATCTATGTAGCCTTTGATTTCCGTTTTTAAGGCTTCGTCTCCGAAGCGCATAAGCTTTTGGCAGTTAGCATTAATTCCAAAAGGTCTTTCGCAGCTCTTTAAACCCTCTTTTCTTTTCACCTGAAGCTCCGCCATAAGCTTACCAAGATAGGCTTCTGCGTTTTCGGGGTCTTGATTTAAAACCTTTTCACAGAAGCTGTCGGCTTTTGCAAACTCTCCGTCTTCAAGAGCCATAAATGCGCGGCGAAGAAGCGCTCCTATGTTAGCGCCGTCTGAGGAAACATTTGCGGCACTACCTGCTACGGATGTATTTCTAGCGTTCTTAAGCGCTTCCTGCTGCTGCTTAAGCTGTTCCTCAAAGCTATGCCTTAATTCCTCAAGCTCCGCTTTTCTTCTCGCCTCTGCTTCTTCCTCTTCTTTTTTACGTCTTATCTCGGCTTCATCAACCACGGGTGTACCAGAAAGTATATCAATAACCCTTTCGGCTACCGCCTCCTCGGACTGCGCCCACTGTAGCGTTCCGAAAAATTCTTTTATTCTTTTTTCAACTACGTTTTTACCCGTATAGCTGTCGATAACGTACTCTACCCTCGGCTTTTTATACATATCGGGAAGCGTGTCGTATCTGTTGCGCAGGTGTCCCGGAGCGTTTTGAAGATCCATTTTCTGTACGTAGGGAATTTCAAGCCGTATCGCATCGCACCTTAGGCTTCTTGAATTACTTGAAGAAACAAAAACTATCGATTTACAGTTATCGAGCGCGGTTTCGAGCGCTCTTTGGTAATTCGCTACCGCTCCGCGTCCGTGCTGGAGGTTTCTTGCCGCAACAAAGCAAGTTATCCCCTGTTCTTCAAGATAATTCGTAAGCGACTTGACCTTTTGCATATCCGCGCTGGAATACATTACGAAAACGTCGCGAGGAAAGCTCGGATCGTATACTCCCTGCTCCACCTTTTCGGCTTCCGCTTCAAATTCGGTCATATATTTTTCGTACTGACCTCTGTCGCTGCCATAAGCTCTTTCGATAAGGTCGCTAACCGATATTAAGTTTGCGGCTTTAAGGGATTTAAGCATAAACGAGAGAATATCGGGTATATCCTCGGAGTACTCAACGGCATTCGTTTTATCAAGAAATTCGTTAACCTCAGCATCGCTGCCGCCGTTTAACACCGAGTATAAATTTGCGTAATAGTCCTCGGAATAGAGCTTTTTTATCTCTTTACAGTAAGAAATTATTTCCTCGCTGTTCGTATATTCCTTTTTAAGCTCAGTCCATAAAAGTCGGCGGAGATTTGAAAGCTTTTCCTGCTTTGCATTATCCAGAATACTGCTTAGCATTGCTATTTCGCGCTTAAGGTGATCCTCATAAAAGACGGAGCGACAGTGAGCGCACTTATATTGCTCCTCACTTATCCTTTCAAGCTTTCCACCGCATTTTCGACAATAAATTTCTTCTAAGTTCATTTTTTCTCCTTATTTTTAAACAAAAACTAAGTTTAGTATATCATTTTCTACCTCTTTTGTCAATACGCGCACAAAAAAACAGACAGAGTTTTGCTCTTGTCTGCTCTTTACGTTTTTTATGCGAGAGTTTTTCCCGTGTCTCTTGCTTATTTTCTCACGTTATGCTATAATAATTACACATAGCAAATATCAACACTCGTTGCCTCGGTGAATTTCAGGACGGTCTCGCTGTCAAGCAGAAGCTGACAGCCCTTAATTCCTGCGCTTACCGTTATTTTATCGAAAAGCACCACGCTCTCGTCGAAATAGGTCGGAAACTTCTTTTTCATACCGATAGGCGAGCAGCCGCCGCGGATATATCCCGTAAGACCGAGCAGCTCCTTTACCGGCACAAGCTCAATTTTCTTGTTTCCCGACACCGCGGCGCCTTTTTTAAGGTCAAGCTCCATGCAGCACGGTATAACGAAAACGAGAGGCCCCGTTTTATCTCCCCTTGCAACAAGAGTTTTAAAGACCATCTCCTCGTCAAGTCCTATCTGCTGCGCGACGTGAACGCCGCTGAGGTCGTTTTCGTCCGGCTCATACTCATAAGGGGTATATTCGATTTTTGCCGCATCTAAAATGCGCATTACGTTGGTTTTGTTTTTCATTTTTGTTTACTTTCTTTAATTTAATATACTTTCGTGAAAGGCTCACACTATGAAGCAGGATATAAAATACACTATATACATAACAAGGCGCAAAAACCTTCTTTTAAAGCTGAAAAACGACGGCTCTCTCGCGCTTTACTGCCCGAAGAGCTATCCCAAAAAGAAGGCTTTAGAGTTTCTTTACGCAAATGCGGATAAAATGGCTCGTCTCGCAAAGGAACGTAACGAAAAGCGGCTACGGGTGCTTTTCTCCGACCTTTCGGCGCCCTCTCTTTTATATCTTGGCGAAAGATATCCGGTTTTATACCGCGAAACTAAAAAGCTCAGCTTTGACGGAAAGACCTTTTACGCCCCGATAAGCACCGCTCCCGATGCTCTGCACACTCTCTACAAGGATTTTCTCCGCGCTGAGGCAAAAAGAATACTTCCCGCGCTTACGCGAGAGCTTGCGGATAAGAACAGGCTCACTTATAACCGTATTTTCATTAAAGATATTTCCTCGCGCTTCGGCTCTTGCAGTTCGAAAAAGAATATTAATTTTTCCCTATGTCTTCCGGCATTTAACGAAAGCTTTATTGTCTTTATTGTACTTCACGAGCTTGCGCATACCGTTCATTTAAACCACGGAAAGGAATTTCATCTGCTTCTCGAAAAGATATGTCCGTCTCACAGAAGCATTGAGGCAAATTTCAAAAAGGAATATTCGGAAATTTCTCGCGCTATTTGCTCATAATCTCCCGTATTTTATCGGCAAAACCGCTTTCGGAAAAACGCTTAACTGCGTTTATTTAACCGTTTTTGATTTTATTCCAATACGCCTTTGCGGCTTCCTCGGATTTATTGTCTCCGTATTCGTAGAATTTACTGCCAACTAAATCGTCGGGGAGATACTGCTGTCTTACGTAGTGTCCCGGGTAGTCGTGAGGATACTTATATCCGTCAAAATTATTGCTCGGACGCATATGCGAGGGAACGTTTTGCCCCTTGCCACTTTGCAGAGCCTCGCTCGCTCTCGCCATAGCCATATATGCGGAATTTGACTTCGGGGCGGTTGCCAACAGGACCGCCGCATCGGCAAGCGGTATTCTCGCTTCGGGCATACCGAGGTCAAACGCGCTTTCAACGCAGGCTCTTACAATCGGAATTGCATTGGGATAAGCAAGACCTATATCCTCTGCCGCGATAACCTGAAGCCGTCTGCACGCGCCGATAAGGTCTCCGCCGTCAAGTATCTTTGCAAGGTAAAAGACCGCGGCGTCCGGATCCGAGCCTCTTATCGATTTCTGGAGCGCGGAAAGCATATCGTAATGAACGACACCCGACGCGTCAAAGCTGCCGACTATCTTACTTGTAAGAGATGCGGCGGCTTCCTTGGTTATTTCGTCTCCCGAAATATAATAGGTGTTTTCAAGGAGATTAAGCGAGCGTCTCGCATCGCCCGCGCCCGCACATGCCACGTAGTTAAGTGCTTCCGTGGTGATTTTTTTATCCGTTTTATTTTCGTCGTTCAGCACACCCACCGCTTTGCTGATGAGCGGCTTTATATCCTCCGCGGAAAGCGATTTGAATTCAAAAACCGCGGAACGGGATATAATTGCGTTATAGACGTACATATACGGATTTTCGGTGGTAGAGGCTATAAGCGTTATACGTCCGTCCTCCATAAATTCAAGGAGAGACTGCTGCTGCTTTTTGTTGAAGTACTGTATCTCGTCAAGATAAAGCAGTACCCCCTCTCTGCCGAAAACCGTTTCGGTGTCGGCAATAACAGCCTTAACGTCGGAAAGAGAGGCTGAAGTTGCGTTTAATTTATGTATGGTTTTACCCGCTTCCTTAGCTATGATATTCGCGGCGGTGGTTTTACCCGTTCCGGGCGGTCCGTAAAATATCATATTTGTAACGTATCCGCGTTGAAGCATACGGCGCACAGCACCGTTTTCTCCGAAAAGGTGCTTTTGACCTACAATGTCGTCAATGCTTTTCGGGCGAAGCCTCTCGGGAAGAGGCGCTTTCATTTCGTTTTCCATTTTTATAGGTTTCCTTTCGAAAACTCACTTTATTTTTTCATTTATATTATATATTATTTTACACGTTTTGTCAATCGGGGGAAGGGATAATTTGTTCTGATTTGAACTATTCTTTTTTTCGTTCATTTTCTTGGTTCTTTCTTATTTCGTAGGGCGGTGCCTTGGTGCCGCCGTCTTTATTTTTCTTAATTTAATGCTCTTTTTTCATTTACATCGGTTGAAATTTCCTTTTAATTATGTTATAATTAAAACATCACTTAAAGGAGTAAAAGCCATGGTTACCGAAAAGGATATATTTAAAATGCTCTCCGACTGCGGTGTTAATCGCACCGACACTGTTACGGTACATTCCTCGCTTCGCGCGATAGGTAAAATTGAAAACGGAGCTGACGGTCTTATCGACGGTATATGCAGCTACCTTTCGGACGGGCTTTTACTCATTCCCGCCCACACCTGGGCGACCGTTAATAAGACTAATCCTTATTACGACGTAAAAACGTCGGAGCCTTGCATCGGAACTCTTCCGAAAATCGCGGCATCACGCAAAGACGGAGTACGTTCTCTGCACCCCACCCACTCGCTCGTCGGCTTTGGAAAGGAAGCCGAGGAATACCTAAAAGGTGAGGAAAAAAGCTCAACCCCTGCCCCTCTTGGCGGCGCACTCAGCAGACTTTACGAGAGGAAGGGCAAAATCCTGCTTATAGGTGTCGGTCAGGAGCGCAACACCTATCTTCACGCGGTTGACGAGCGTTTAAATATCCCGAACAGGCTCAGCGACGATACGTTCACCGTTACCATAACAGACCGAGACGGAAAAAGCTTACAGTCTCCGCCATTCCACTATCACAAGGCAGAAGGAACGAATGACGTTTCGAGACAGTACCCGAACTACGAAAAGGCGTTTGAGTATCACGGCGCGCTCGTTTATTCAAGGCTTGGAAATGCTACCGTTCGTTGCTGCGATGCCGAAAAAACAACCGACGTCGTTCGCCTTTTGTGGAAAAACACCGACCACGACTTATGCATTACCAACGAGATAATACCCGAAAGCTATTACGTGAACGAAACGCTTTAACCTTAAAATTTTTCTTAAGCACTTGACAAACCGTAAAAACAGTGCTATACTTTAAAGGTCAATTTAATGCTGAATAATCTATATTAAAAGAAGGACAAATTCCGTGATACTTACGATAGATATAGGAAATTCAAATATAGCACTTGGCGGCTTTGAAGGCAATCAGCTTTCTTTTGTTGTTCGTATTTCAACCGAAACAAAAAAGACCGCCGATGAATACGCAAGTAAAATACTCGGTGTTCTTGCCGTTCACGGTGTAGAAAAACAAAGCTTCACGGGAGCTATCGTTTCATCCGTTGTGCCTCCGCTAAATTCCGTTATAAGAGACGCGGTAAAGCTCCTTTGGGGAATAGACGCGCTGATTGTCGGTCCTGGTATTAAAACAGGTGTGAACATTCACTGCGACACCCCCTCCTCAGTAGGCGCGGATATCATATGCGCATGCGTCGCGGCTCACAGTATTTACGGCTCTCCCTCGTTAATCGTAGATATGGGTACAGCTACAAAATTAACGGTAGTCAACGATAAGGGAGCGTTTGTCGGCGTATCTATTATGCCGGGTGTTTTAATGGGACTTAACTCTCTCTCCGAGGACACCGCGCAGCTTCCTAAGGTAGATCTTGAAGCTCCGAGGTTTGTAATAGGAAAGAATACAACCGACAGTATGCGTTCCGGCGTCGTTTTCGGAAATGCCGCTATGATAGACGGCATGATCGACCGCGTTTACGCCGAGCTTGGAAAAGAGTTTCCGATATACGCGACCGGCGGTATTGCGCCTTTTATCATTTCACACTGCAAGCACGACATAACGATTGACGAAAATCTTGTTTTGAAAGGTCTTAACATCATCTATAACAAGAATAATTAAATACCCGTTTGTGTATTAACTCTCCGATGCGAGAGATAATATAAATTTTATTATGCGTTGTACCGCTTAAAGCGGACGACAGCAAGGAGGAAAATTTATGAAAAACCCATCAAAACAAACACTTCAAACACAGAAGCTCGTTCTTCTCGCACTGCTCTCTGCGATAGTAGCGGTGCTTTCCTACTTCGGAGGGTTCATTAAAATCGGCGGCCTTGCATCGATTTCTTTGACACTCATTCCCGTAGTTATTGGTGCCGCCTTATGCGGTCCTGCCGCAGGCGCGTGGCTCGGAGGTGTAGCAAGCGTTATATTCTTCGCAACGCCCGATGCAGCATTCTGGCTCAGCCTCAGTGCACCGGGAACCATTATTACCGTACTCGTCAAGGGAATCCTTTCGGGACTCTGTGCGGGACTGGTCTACAAGCTGCTTGAAAAAACCAACCGCACCATTGCCGCACTGGTAGGTGCTATCGTTTGCCCCGTAGTAAACACCGGAATATTCCTTATAGGCTGTCTTATATTCTTTATGGACACAGTAAAGGTCGGAGCCGTAGCCGAAGGAATGTCTGTCGGAATGTATCTTATAATATTCTACGTCGGACTGAATTTTGTTTTCGAGCTGCTCACAAACATTATATTAAGCCCCACTATTGTAAGAATAGTTGACATAAAAAAGAAAAATTCTTAAATATTTACGTAAAAAACAAGGCTTCTTTCGAAGCCTTGTTTTTTTGTTTTTATTTTGTTTTAGCAACTGTTATTGCACCGTAGTCGCCCCAGAAATAGTTCGAAATGTAGAATCTGTATACGTCTGCGTCAACGTATATCTTAAGCTCGGGACATGCGTTGTTTTTATCTGCGTCCTCGGTTATAAGATATTCTGATCTTGTATTCGGAACGTTAATTCTACCCGCGGGATCCTCCAGCTCAAAATTGAAATTATCCGGAAGATCGGGAATTATAAGCTTTTTAAGGGAGCTTGCACCGTTAAGCGCTCTTCCCTCTATCGCGGTTATATTTTCTCCGATAATAAGCTCTTCAAGAGCGGAGCAACCGAGAAGCGCGTCCGCGGCTATCGTTCTTACAGGGATAAATTCTCCGTTTTCATTCTTGATGTTATTCGGAATGGTAAGAGACTTCTGTTTTTTACCCTCTTCGGTAATTCCGGTTATCTTGTAATAAACCTCGGTATTTCCCTGTACCGCCGTTACGACAAAGTAGAGGTTTTCTTCGAGACCGCCTTCTGCCTTATCCGCGGGCTTAAATCCCGGAGGCACGGGAAGCGAGGATGTCGGCATAGTCTGTGTAAGAATATCTCTTTCTCTCTTTATGTCGTCTATAAGCTTTACAGTTCTTACGGTTACCCCCGCATTGTTAAGATGGAACTCCGAGTCAAAGAAATAACCCTCGTCCATTAAGTAGTCGTTTACGTTGCTTATTACCTTACAGTTAAGCGACTTAACGAGATTTCTGTAATAATCGTATATAACGTCTGCGTTATTCTTTTCACCGAGCGCCGCCTTGTTCATAGGACAGAGACTGTAATAAACCGTCGCTCCCTTGCGGTTAGCGAATTTAATGTAGTCGTTAACGTAGTCGATATACTCCTCGTATTCCGTATCCTTATCGTCCTCGTAATTGGTTCTGAACGTAAGATTTATAACGTTTGTCGTCTGCGTCATTTCGTTATACGGTCTGTCGAAAACGTTATCGCCGTACTCGTTGAAATTCTCCTTTTTATACGCCCCCGCGTTTTCGGGACGCGTACCGGTGCGAAGGTAGTTAAGCTTTTCGTAGGCAAACTTCCAGCTCGCGCCGACTATCGCCTCGTAGTTTTTGGTATCAACGTTAAGAAGCATAGACGGGTTTCCGTCACGCGCCTGCATAAACGTTTCCGCATTGAAATACAGTGAAAGCGTCTGCTCACTCATTTCGGGGGCAAGTATTATTATATCGCCCTCGTTGATATTTGCCTTTGAAAGGTCGATCATAAGCTTTGTTCCGAGGTTAGCGTACAGTCCGAAGTTTACAACCTTCATTCCGAGCTTTTCCTCCATCAGCTTACTGTCGATGCCGAATGCAACCGAGCTTCCGCCGATAATTACTATCTTCGGCTCGTCTATGCTTTTAAGCCTGTCGTATTTTTCACCAAGCTCTCCGATAAAGGTATTGTCGTAAACAGGGGGAAGCGCAAACGCAACCACGCCTACCGTTACGATCGGAGTTATAAACACAAGAAGCATCGCAAGGAATACGCCTATGAACCATTTAGTTCCTCTTTTGTTTTTCTTCGGCGCTTCTTTCACGGTCTCTGCGTTTTCGTCTGCCAAACTCTTGTTCTCAGAGGCAGCCGTTTCAGCAGAGATTTCGCTTTCAGCAGTTTTTACCGCTGCGTTTTCATTTTTGGTCTCAGTGGATTCCACTGCCGCTGTTTCCTTAACCTCCGACACGGAGGCATTTATTTTGTTTTCGTTATCCATAATTTTGCCTCCTTTTTAGAACTGGAAGTAGATGAACGAGCTTGCGGTGTTGGAGCTGAGAAGTATCATCCAAGCGATCGCTATCGTCCAGCAAATGTATATATAAGTACTTGCTTTTGAAAGACTGAGCCCACTGTTCTCTCTGAGGTCCTTTGCCTTTTCCGTAATCTGTATGTCTATCTGAGTTATTACGTATATCGAAACAAACGCGCTTATAAGTCCCATAACCGTCATTTCAAGCGCCTTCATCGACGCGGAAACGTTGACACCGCCCCAACCGGTAAACAGTACGGAAAGCAGCTTCCAGAGGTCAGGCAGGCTGTTTGCTCGGAACGCTATCCAAGCGATTGAAACGAGGATAAACGTTATTATACGCCTTGACCAGGTAAGGAAAAATCCGTTTTCGTTTACGTTGAGCTTTGCCCAGAACGCGCTTCTCGGCTTTTTGGTAAGATTTCCTACTATCTGGTAAAGTCCGTGTACAACTCCCCAAAGTATAAACGTCCAAGCGGCACCGTGCCATATTCCCGAAACGAGGAATACTACAAACACGTTAAAATAATAACGTTTTTTTGAGCAACGCGAACCGCCGAGCGGTATGTAGATATAATCGGTAAACCAAGAGGTAAGAGAAATGTGCCATCTTCTCCAGAAATCCTTGATGTTGGTCGCTGTGTACGGGTTATTAAAGTTCTGCATAAGCTTTATTCCCATTATACGCGCACAACCTATCGCGATATCGGTATATCCCGAGAAATCGCAGTATATCTGGAAGGCAAAAAGAACGGTTGTAAGCGCGACGGTAAAGCCGTTAACAAGGCTTGCGTCTCCTGTCTGCACGTTGTTGTAAACTGAGTTTACGTATACCGAGATCTGGTCTGCAACCGCAATTTTTTTGAAGAAGCCGACCATCATCATTTTAAGACCGAGCGCCGCCTCCGCTCCGTCAAATGGATTTTTTGTTTTAAGCTGAGGAAGCAGGTTTTCAGGTCTTTCGATAGGTCCCGCAACAAGCTGGGGGAAGAAGGAAACGTAAAGAGCGTAATAACCGAAATGTCTTTCGGCGGGAAGTGTCCCTCTGTATACGTCTATAACGTAGGAAAGCGTCTGGAAGGTATAGAAGGATATACCGACCGGAAGTATAAGATTAAGCGTAACCTCGTTTGCCGGTATCCCTATTACGTCAAAGAGCAGTACCACGTTTTCCGCAAGGAAGTTAAAGTACTTAAAGAAGAACAGAACCGCAAGGCTGGCAAACACCGCCGTCAGCATATACGCTTTTTTTGCGAATTTTGTTTCCGACTTCTCTATCATAATAGCGCACACGTAGGAAACTATTGTGGTAAAGAGTATGAGGTAAATAAGGTCTGCCTGCCAGCTGCAATAGAAATAATAGCTGACTATCAGAAGCATTATCCAGCGCCATTTAAGCGGAATAAGCTTATAAAGCAGAAATACTATCGGGAAGAAGAGTAAAAACGCAAATGAGTTAAATACCATTTTCTTATTCCTCCCCCTTTATTCTGTTTGCCGTAAGTGCAATAGCTATCGAGAGCATCAGAAGAAACAGCATTTCTTCAAGGGTTGCTTTTATCAAAAGCAGTCCGATAAATCCCGATACGTGTATCGCCAGGTTTATAAGCATAACTACTACGGAGAGTATCCTCGTCGCGGCAAGAGCTGTGGTAAGATTGCTTATTTTTTTAAAATCCTGAGCCGCGTTATAATAGTCTATTTTATATTTTATCTGTTCCGTCTGCGCGTTATTTACCATTTTGTCTATTTTTTTCTGATAACCGCAGATTAGTTTATGAAGTACAGTCTCAACGACATACGTCAGCACTACGACCGAAAGCAGTACCCAAACCATAGGTGTTGAAAAAATTATGTATTTGTCCATTTTACGGTTTTCCTTTCATTTCGAACATCCGGATACGCTTTGCCCTTCGGGGTTATGAAGACCAAAGCGTAAATGCGTAGCCGAAAATATTTTAACTCTTATAGCAGAGACAAAGGGTTACTGAACCGTCGGCGCTCTGAACTCACCCGAGGGGTTTTTAAGCCACGTAAGGTATCGGTTCAAATCCCTCGTGAGAAGCGCGGTTCTTCTGTCTCTACCGGTATCGTTGGTATGCCACTCGGAATCGTAGTAGTCGCTGTGCGCAAAGAAGTAGTCGCCTATGTTTGATATTACCGCGTAATCGAGCTTGTTCTCGCAGTCTGTCGTATAATCGTTACACTTTGCCGCGGTGATCGCACTCGGATTCATTCGCGAAATGTCTCTTGCCGCAAAGGACATAACAAGCTGTCCGCCTCTCGCCTTGATTTTTACGTTCAAAGCGTTAAGTCTTGCGGCATTAGCCGTACTTAAGATATCCTTACTAATGCCTGCCGTTGGGTCTCCGAAGCTCATCTTAGGCCAATCGCCCTTGGAGTGGATATAGTCTCCATACATATTAAGGGTTCCGCACGGCTTCTGATACTGTACTCCGGTCATATCCTTTGCCGCGCTGAGTTTCTGGGCCGGGTCTCCGTTCTGGAAAAGACCGAATGCCGTCCAGAAGCTTACGTAATTCGTCATATCGACCTCACGGAAGATGTCGTAGCACTGCTCATTTCCGCGGAACAGCTTCGGGTTTATCACGTTGCCTCCCATTACCATTGAGTACATTTCGGGAGCGTCGATTATAATGTCGCCCTCGGGTACGTACTTTGAAATTGCGTCGATGTAGAAGAGACACGAGCCGCTTACGTTGGTACCGTAGTTAATTACCTTATATCCGGGGAAGTTCTGCTCCATTACGGGAGAGTTAAGCGCGTGCATAGTGGAGGAACCGGATACGACTACTATCTTCTTATTATCTCTGTTTGTTCTTACCCTCATGTACTTAATACAGAAGGTTCCCTCTCCGTTACCGGAATAAACAGGAAGTCTCTGGGAGTTAAGGGTTACTGTGGAAATCTTACTGCTTCCTCTGAAGGCGTTGTCTGTTACGTTAATCAGCGAGTCAAAGAATACTACCTCTTTAAGGTTTGTACAGTTTTCAAACGAATAGTCGTCAAGGCTTATAAGCGACTTCGGAAGAACAAGTCTCTTTAACGTCGTATTACCCTTGAATGCATCCTTTGCAACTCTCGTTACTTTTACACCGTTAATGTATTCGGGAATTACGACTATCTCAGCACTTCCCTTATACTTAGTTATTACACCGTCCGAGAAGGTAAAGTCTGTGCTTGTCGTTTCCTTTGCCCATACAACGTAGAGGTAAAGCAGTCCGCCACCGTTTTCATTACTCTTAGGAACCTCACATACGCCTCCGAGATTTGAAAATCCGGGAATTGCGTTTACGCTTGCATATCCTTCAAAGGTTGCGCCAAGCGAGGTGCTGTATCCTACCGCCACGTATCCGTTTCTGATGAACGTTCCGTTAGACCATATTGTCTGCTGCATCGAAAACTGATCGCTATGCTCATAACCGACCTCGAAAATATTTCCGCCGGTAGCGGTTACCTTTCCGCCATTCGCGTTATATACGATGGTAAGCTGGCTTGCAAACATCGGCGCTCCGGGGTAATTTGACACATTCAGATAACGGCGAAGATTTTCTATAAGTCTCTCGGTTACGAAGATAGCTCCGTCGTCGTTACAGTGATTTTCGGAATCCCAGAAATACGCGTGCTCAATCATATACTGTCCGATGTTGGAGATTATGGGGTAATCAAGTTTATCTTCACAGTATCTTGTAAATTTGTCAAACTCATTTTGATTTGCGACTAACGGATCAAGGGTTTCTCTGTCTCTTGCCGCAAACGACATAAGGAGCCTTCCGCCCTTCTTTACTATCTCAGCGTTAACCGCGTTAAGATTTGCAAAATACAGGATAGAGGTATCAAGCACCTGCGTTGCACTTCCAAAGCTATCCGCGGTAGGAGTGTCTTTCGGCAGGTTCCAGTCCCCGTAACCGTTTATATCCGCGCAAGGAAGCTGGTACTCCTTTCCCTCGCGGTCAATAGCAGGAACAAAATCCGTGTCGGTCGGATCTCCCTTCTGGAAGCGTCCGAACGCAGTCCAGAATCCCGTGTACTTAGTCATATCAACCTCACGGAAGATATCGTAGCACTGCTCGTTGGCACGGAACAGCTTCGGAGTTATTCTGTTTTCTCCCATCGCAAGAGCTTTGTTGAATTCGGGAGAATGAACCACTATATCGTCTTTTCCTATGTAATTGTCAATAACGTCAAGATAGAACAGAAGCGAGGTGTTTTCGTTGGTTCCGTAGTTTAATACAGAATATCCGCTAAAGCTTTTTTCAAGCGTTTCGGAATTTATGCTGTGAAGTCCGGACGCTCCCGATACGACTATAAGCTTCTTTCCGGTAAGTGTGCGAAGTCTTTCATACTTTACACAGAAGGTTCCCTCGGCTGTGCCGGAATATCTTGGAAGTCGCTGTGAGTTAAGAGTTACCGTGGAAATCTTATTGCAGCCCTTGAACGCGTTATCGTTAACGGTCAGTACCGAATCGAAGAATACGACGTCGGTGATACCCGTACAGTTTTCAAAAGCTCCGTCTCTTATCATATTAACGGACTTTGAAATGACAAGTCTCGTGATGGACGTTTTATTCTTGAACGCTCCCGCGGCTATTTCGGTTACCTTTACTCCGCCTATCTTTTCCGGAATTACAACTACGCTTCCGTTTCCTTTATACGCCGTAATCTTTCCGTTTGAAAATTCAAAGTCGGAAGCGGGCGTTTCCTTTGCCCACACAACGTAAAGCGCAAGTACGTTACTTGCCGGAATCTTGCATATACCGCCCATATTTGTAAATCCGGTAATATTATTTACGGATTCGTAGTTTTCGTAGTTGTTAACCTTTTGCGTGCTATAACCTATTGCAACGTATCCGTCTCTTGCGAAGGTTCCATTAGAATAAAGTGTCTGCTGCATGGGGAACTGTGTATTATATTCCCCTATCACCTCGTATTCGGTTTTACCGTTTTCCTTACCCTCAAGCGCAACCTTACCGCCGTTTCCGTGATAAACCACCTTATAGTTGTTTATTCCGAAATCGGAGAAGTTTGCGTATAAAACGGTATTGTCTTCTACGAGATATTCTATTTCCTTTTCGTATGAAACAATTTTTCCGCCGTTTTCAATGTAGTCGCCTACCGACCAACCGTTAAAGGTGTAATTTTCATTGGCATACGCTGAAAGCTTAAGCTTTCCGTCGGTCTGCGGCATCCACTTATATCCCTTGGTAAGCTTTACTCCGTCAAGAATTGCCGCACCGCCCTGGCGATTATTATAAATGAGTTCAAAGCTGTAGAGATCCGCCTTCGGTTTTGTTATAATCTCAACCGTCGTAGGATATTTAACGGCTTTCAGCTTAATGTATCCCGATTTTTCGTTATACTCACCCTCTATCGGGAAGTCCTTAGCGGGCACTCCCTCCTCTTCTCTGACGGGAACGCCGTTTTTCGTCATTCCGAGGTAAGCATACTCGTCGGCAATTTTTACGTTAAAAGTAACGTCATTACCCGGCTTTATCTCCATAGTCTGCTTTGACAGGATATTAACGCCGTCCGTTTTAAGCAGAACAACCTTTATTTTGGTAAAATCAGCTTTATCCGATTTAAGACACGAGACAAGCGTCGTAAGTGAGACCAAAATCGCAAAAAGCATTATAAATTTAAACAGCCTTTTCTTCATACGGGAACTACCTTTCATAAAATATTGTCAATCTCTTTGTATAATATAAACATATAAAATATAAATTACAGTTATTTATATTATAACTTGCATAAATATCTTTGTCAACAGCTTTATTTAAAAATTAAAACGGCAAAATTAAATTCTTACATTATCACCAAAATCCTTTTTTAAAATAAGTACAAACTGACTAAATGAAATTTTCGTTTTTCTTTCACAAAAAAAGCCTCAGTCGCTCTTAAACAAAAGCAACTGAGGCTGTTAAGTTTTAAATGTTTTCGTCGGCACGTTCTTTCTTCTTTAAAAAGAGGTACGGCATACATATTATAACGCCGAACACCATAAGTCCGACCATTATTAGAATCACGCTTCTCCAGCCGCTTAACGCTACGATTTTCGGTACGGCAAGACTGCCGAGGGCTGCCGCCACATAGCTGAGAAAATCGAGAAAGCCCGTAACTCCCGAAACGAGTCCCGTATCGTGCATGCTCGGACAGTAAACACTCCACAGCATTGTTGCGGCTGCGTTTGACGCCATTATAGCAAGAACGATGATAGCGATATTTAAAATCGGATTCGTTACGAAATAGAGCACCGTAAACGCGACAGCGGAGGTGGCAAAGAACAGCAGGGGGCATAGGTGCATATTTCTTCCGAGACGCTCGTAAATAAACACCGCGATAAATGCTGTAAAGCAGATAACGAGTGTGGTAGCTGAAAAGATTGATGCCGACTGCTGCTCGGAGTATTTAAGGTGCTCGTAAAAATATGTGCTCAAAAAGCTGACGAGCGAGGTTCGTATTACACCGGTTATCATAGAAATGAGTGCAAACTTAACTATACTGCGTTTAAAGAGCTGAGCGTAATTCTTTTTCGTCTTTCCCGTCGTTTTATCCGCATCTCGATATCTGACAATCCCCTTTTTCTCAAACACACAGAAAAACGAAAAACAGATGAATGCCATAATTATTAGCGCCATACTGCTGACGTTAAAGGTTACCTGCCAGGAAAGGAAGGTAGCTAAAAGTCCCGCTGCGGGTGAGCCGAGAAAGGATGCGAAGGTATAACCGAGGCTAACACGCGTTGCGTAGGTAAGCTCCGTGCTTTCGGAGACCATTTTAGTCATAGGCCCGTATATCATTGAAAGGGAAAAGCCGGTCCACGCATAAGCGATAACAGCCACCCCGGGGTAGTTTGAAAGCATAACGAAAACGAAATTCGCTATACCGGCAAAGAGCAGTCCGAGGGAGATCATATACTTAGCCTTTATGTGGTCTCCGAGCGCGCCGTTGATAAGCTGACCGCAGGCGTAAGCCAAAAGATATACGGCGGTTACCTGCCCGATATAATCAAGTGTAAATCCGCCCTCAATCATTTTCGGCGTAACCGCGCCGAGAACGTTTCTTGCTATGTACACGGCGAGATATGACACCGAGCAGAGTGTTCCGAGGAACACTGCCTCTCTCGCCTTTTTAGATAATTTCATATTTCCACTCCAATTCAAGCTTTATATTTTTAATAATAACGACATTATACCACACTCCGCTGTTTTTTTCAATAGGGGTAGGGAAATTTATTTTTAAAAAAAGCGTAAAAGCCGAAAAGTGGGTTTTACGCTTTATAGAAATATAAAATTAACTCGGTTTCGTCTAATCAGTGCTCTCTTTTGCTACATTGATTATTTGCACACCGTTCTTTTCGGCATATCTCAAGGTGTTATAAGCTCCGCCGGACTGTTTTTCCACATATGCGATAAGCAGGTCCGAATTGTCAATTAACCATTCATTACGTTTTGTAATTGCTGCCTTGAAATGTATTCTACCTTCAAGCGGGAGCCATACCTCGTCATAAAAATTCTCGTAATATTCTTCGTTGCTTGTATGATAAGGTAGTACAAGTATCATCGAGCTATTATAAGCCCCAAAAGCTTTTTGTACCCGTTTTATTACAGATGCAACCGATATATCAAAATCTCCGTTTCTTCCCACATAGAATTCCACGTACTCCTTTTTTAGCAAGAGGTCTCGGACAATTTTTTCAAGCCTGTCCTCTACGTATTGGATTCTATACAGCTCCCTGTGTCCTACAAAAGACACACGGTATATTTCCACAAAATCCCCACCTAATAAAAAAGTGCGCAAGCGTGAGCCTACGCACCGAAAAACGCAAACTCCGATTGCTGCGAAACAAACTTAACAGAAATCGGGATATTTCTATCAACCATAACTGCCGAGGAATTTGCGTTTTTGCCAAATTCACGCAATTATGGTTGCACAAAAAAGGGTATAATATTCCCGTAAGAAAAAATAACCCAAAATTTCTGTTATTCAGTTTGTTTCGCAGTTTTATTATAACACAGTGATGAGTATTTGTCAAGAAAGAAGTTAAAAAATCTCCGCAACAGGAATACTCCCTTCGGGGATATTAATAAACTTATTTAAATCTTTTATAATGCTCTTCAAATTTTTCTGTAGTACGTTGATTATACTGAGATATCAATAACTCTCCCGCTTTTTCAGTCTTAGCCAAAATATCTATCGAATCTATATCAGTATCGATTTCAAATTCATCACAAACCCAAAAGTATGTTTTCAAAATAGTACAATACAGTATTAAGGTAACCTCAAAATAATGAAGCAACGGATACTTAGAATTTGCAACATTTCCATGTGCATATCCATTACACATTTTATAAAATATTTTTAGTGTCTCATATAACTCTGATTCTTCCTTGTTTTTTACACTAAGAAATTCTAATATGCCATTTATTGAATATGGTTGTTTTTTTACAACATCATGATAATCTTCTATATAATCAACCCAACCATAGTGTAAATACTCAACTTTATTTTTGCATCCCTTTTGCTTTCTACTTTTAAAACACTTGTTGTATTCCTCTGAATATTTTTGTTCACAGCAAGATTGCATCAACTCAAAATATGAAAATTCATCATGTTTCGTTAATATTTCAGGGTATTCTTTAAACACTATTAATTTTAAACACAACTCAATTATAACTCGACAAATTGAATAGCAACTATCCAACATATTATCTTCAAGTAAAGAAAGAACCGACAGAGCTTTATTAGAAATAACATTATAAAAGTACCGATATGAAGTATCATTTTGGTGCTCTCTTAGTATTTGATTCATTCTCATTGCCATAACGAATAAATTATAAGGAACATTGTGTGCTATAAAAATTTCGCCCTGCATAATTGGTTTACGCCTAAAAAAAACACTGGCATATCTTCTAAGTTTAACATGTTCTATAACATTCTCAGCTAATTCTTTTTTATATTCTTGGCTACGCTCTAATTTAATACGTTCGCTTTCTTCCAAAAAAATACTGTTAGATGAATGGCAACCCACAATAGTTCTGCACAAATCATACTCCATCTCACCAACATTAATACCAAGAAGCATGTTTTCCATATTAATTTCTAAATTATAATACTTATTTATCTCCGGAAACATCTGTATGACAAGATACTTTACATCAATAAGAAAATTTCCCTTAATATATTTACCAAAAATATTCCTCAATGTTTTATCGTTTTCTTTCATAAATGCTTTAATGTAAGTGTTCATATTAAAATTGTTAATCATAAATTTCTATTCCTCTGCTAAAATATGTTTCCCAAGAATTACTATATCACAAACCTAAAAATTTGTCAACAACGTCCCAAACAGGAATACTCCCTTCGGGATGATTCCCTCCCCCTACGCCTGACGAGCGAGCTCGCCGATCTTCGGGCGGGGAATACGAACCTGTACTCCGCCTTGCGGAGCAGGCGATCCGTGGGGTACCAATAAAAAAGACCGCAACTGCGGTCTCTTTTATTGGCACCCGCAACAGGAATCGAACCTGTAACTAACCCTTAGGAGGGGTTTGTTATATCCATTTAACTATGCAGGCGTATTTAATTTTCGTGGTACAATGGCGCGCTTCATTCGTTTTTTCGATACCCCTCGGGGCTTTTGCCCCGAGAAATACCGTTTTTTCGTTTTATTTTTCTTCGCTTTCTTCTGTATCTTCTACGTCTTCCTCTACGTTCTCCTCAACCGAAGCGGTCGGTCTTTTTGCCGTCTTTTTGAAGCTGAACTTGCTTTCGGTACCGTTCATAATACGGGAGATATTCGTTCTGTGCTTGAAGAAAACTACACCCGCAACAATAAGCATACAAGAAAGTCTTATAATGCTATCAATAGAAAGTGTCTCCATTCTGTACATCAGAAGAGGCATAAGAAGTACGCTTATAACGGAACCAAGAGAAAGATACTTCGTTCCCCATACGATAAGTACAAATAAAAGGAAAATAATAAGGAACACCTTAGGATTAAGGTAAAGTATTATCATCGCGGTAGACGCGACACCCTTGCCGCCCTTAAATCCGTAAAATATCGGAAGAACGTGCCCCACAACCGCGAAAAGGGCTGCAACGTAGGCACCTGTTATACCGCAAAGGCTTGTTCCTATCGCCATCGCGACCATGGTTTTAAGCATATCGCATACAAGCGTGAGCGCGGCGGGGCCTTTGCCGTAGTTTCGCATCATATTTGTCATTCCGGCATTTCCGCTGCCCTTGGTTCTTATATCCTCTTTATACATGACCTTTGAGAATATTACCGCGGAATTTACCGAACCTAAAATATACGCACAGACTGCTATTACAAACATCAGTCCAAAATACTGGAATATGTTATATATTTGTCCGTCTTTTAATATAAAACCGTTATACCAGGCAGCTTCGCCAAATAAATCGAATATAAATTTAAACATACGTTTCTTTACCCGTGATTAATCGGGCGATTCTCCTTTTTCACGAATTACTATTCTGATAGGCGTACCCTTGAAGCCGAAAACGTCGCGCAGACAGTTTTCAATATATCTCTGGTACGAAAAATGGAACAACTCCGCGTTGTTACAGAAAATAACGAAGGTCGGGGGCGTAACCGCGGTCTGCGTCATATAGTAAACCTTAAGGCGTCTGCCCTTATCGGACGGAGGCTGAACTCTTGCCGTCGCATCGGAAAGCATATCGTTCAGTATACCGGTTGTAACACGCTTATTCGACTCCGCATAAGCCTTATTTATCTCATCAAAGAGTCGGTCAATTCTCTGTCCCGTAACCGCTGAAATGAAAATTATCTCGGCATAGCTCATATACGCAAGCGCGGTCTTTATCTTTTTCGTGTACTCGTTAACCGTCTTGTTATCCTTTTCGATAAGGTCCCATTTATTAACGCAAACGACGACTGCTTTACCCGCCTCGTGCGCAAGTCCCGCTATATGCTCGTCCTGCTCGGTTATACCCTGCTCTGCGTCCACCATAACTACGCACACGTCAGCTCTTTCAACAGCAAGCTTTGCTCTTACAACGCTGTATTTTTCAATCTTATCGTTAACCTTGCTCTGACGGCGTATACCTGCGGTATCAATAAAATTAAACACTCCGTGTTCATTTTCAACACGGCTGTCTATTGCGTCTCTGGTGGTTCCTGCAACGTTTGATACTATAAGCCTGTTTTCTCCAAGTATCTTATTTATAAGGGAAGATTTTCCCGCGTTAGGCTTACCTATGACGGCAACCGAAATGGCTTTCTCCTCTTCGGTCTCCTCGGTCTCGCTCGGAAAATAGCTCACAACTCTGTCAAGCAGGTCGCCCGAGCCGTTTCCGTGAAGCGAGGAAAGCGGTATAGGATCTTCATTAAAACCAAGTCCGTAAAACTCGTAAAACTCAAGCGGCGGCATACCGATAGAATCGATTTTATTAACACACGGTACTACCGGTTTACCCGATTTAAGGAGCATCGTCGCAATGTCTCTGTCGTCCGCGGTAAGCCCCGCACGTATATCGCACATGAATATGATAACGTCTGCCGTGTCTATTGCTATTTCAGCCTGGAGTCGCATGTGCTTTAAGATAAGGTCGGTCGTTTTAGGTTCAATACCGCCCGTATCAACGAGAAGCATGTCATGACCGCACCAGCTTGCTTCATAATATATACGGTCTCTGGTAACTCCCGGAATATCCTCTACGATGGATATACGCTTTCCGGTCAGTTTATTAAAGAGTGTGCTTTTACCCACGTTTGGGCGTCCGACTATTGCAACTATCGGTTTCATATCCATCTTCCTTTCCGTAAAAAATGTATTTGTATAAAGCACCGTTTATTGACAAAGAACAGAGAAAAACTCTGCTCCGTCATTCTGTAAAAATTCTATATTAATTCCGCCGAGACTCTTTGAAAGCTCATCCGGCGTCATTCCGTCGAGGAAAAGGTCTCCCTCTGCGCGGAGCATATTTCTTGAAAGATATAACGTCTGTCCGAGTTCGCCGTTTTCGGAACATTCTTTAAGCTGCTCCGAAAGGTCCTTTCCCGTAAGCAGTCCCGAAACGGTTATACTTTCTCCGAAAAAGTTATTTTTAATCTTAAAAACGTTGATTTTAAGCCCCCGTACCGCCGTTTCTGCCTTTTCGGCAAGCTCTTTTATGAACTCGTACGCGGCGTAACCCGTCGCAAATGAAACCGTTTTCGGGGTTACTTCGACGTCGGTATTCTGCTGAATTTCATAATCAAACTCCGCCTTCATAGAGGCTATCATTCCGACACCGTTTTCTATCTGCGAGAAATCCTCGTAAAAGCTTTCATCGGGAAGCGCTCTACCGCTTTTAACGTAAAGCTCGTCTCCGGGGAAGAAAATTCTGCTTCCGTATTTACTTACACACTCGTCTCCGAACGAGGTAACGGCGTCTATTATGTTACCGCACTCCTCGGGAGTGTAGGGCGAAAGCGGAAACAGTCCGTCGCGAAACTTAGTCATTCCCGCCGGTACAACTGAAACGCTTTCCACCTGAGGATAAAGCTCTGCAAGCTCGCGCATACTGAAAAGAAGCTCTTCTCCGTCGTTTACACCTCTGCAAAGAACTATCTGACAGTTAAGTGTTATTCCTGCCTCGGAAAGCCTTTTAAGGTATTTCAGCACGTCTCCCGCGTTCTTGTTTTTCATCATTTTAACACGAAGCTCGGGATTCATGGTATGAACGGAAACGTTAATAGGGCTTATACGCATCTTAATTATTCTGTCTATATCGCTGTCCTTAAGATTCGTAAGCGTTATATAATTACCCATAAGGAAGGAAAGCCGCGAGTCATCGTCTTTAAAATAGAGAGTTTCTCTCATTCCTTTCGGTAATTGGTCGATAAAACAGAAAATGCACCGGTTTCGGCATGAATGCTTCTCGTCCATTAAGTAGGTCTTGAATTCAAGTCCGATATCGGCGTACATTTCCTTGTGTATTTTCACTTCATAAGGTACACCGTCCCGTGTAAGGGAAAGGACAGCCTTTTTTTCCGTTAAATAAAAACGGTAATCCAGCACGTCGCTTATTTCCTTGCCGTTGACAGTGTGCAGTATGTCTCCGACTCTTATTCCCGCCTTTTCGGCAGGTGAGCCGGAAACAATTCCATACACGGTTACCACTGCGGATAACTCCTTTCAGCGCATTACTGAGCTACTTTTATAAGCTCCTTGCCATTATACGTTCCGCACGCTCTGCAAACTCTGTGAGAGAGGTTGTACTCTCCGCATTTGCACTGTGTCATGCCGGGCATATCAAGCTTCCATACGCTGGAACGGCGCTTGTCGCGTCTTGCCTTCGATACTTTTCTCTTCGGTACTGCCATGTTACTACACCTGCTATTTAACTAAAGCCGACTCCGTTGCCGAAATCGGCAGCAGACATCTGTTTTATATAATGAACGCCTTATGTGGCGGACATTCCGTTTTTTTAACCGTTAAACACCCTTAGGGCATTTATTAAGGTTTCAATGCTTTACTTTTTGTCTTCGGAAAACGCTTTAAGCACGTTCCATCTCGGATCGGGCGCGGAAAGAACACAGTCGCATTCCGCGTCATTCTTATTGCATCCGCATTTCGGACAAATTCCTTTACAGTCGTCCTTGCAAAGACTGCGGAGCGGAAGCGAAAGAATAAGCTCCTCCATAAGCGCTTCGTCTATCGAAACGGTAGAGTTTTCACCGACAAGTAAATATTCGTCCTCATCGTCGTCCGCTTCAAGACTTACGGCAACCGTTCTGATAAAATCTATCTCACAGCTTCCGTCAAGCTTTTTCAGGCATCTTGCGCATTCGGTTACGTATTTTGCCTCTGCCTTTGCGGAGAGAACCATATAACCGCCCATATCCTTAACTTCTCCGTTAACCTTTACAGGCTCGGAAATAACGTATCCGTTTTCGCTGTACGAAAGCGGTATTTCGTAAGAAAAGCTTATTTTTCTTTCCTCGGAGGAAAGAAGCGGCTTTATATTTATGTCCATATTCGTCCTCCGTTGTTATACGCTAAGGCACAGTATCAGCTTAATGGATAAAATGCCACGCAATTAATTATATACTATTTTATATAATTTGTCAATATGTTTTTTGTTTTTTTACAAAAAATTTTGAAAAAACGAATATAAGATATTTTCCCTATGAGCATATATCACGGATATAACCGTGCAGTTGGTTGCCTGCCGGCGTCCCCGACGGTCCGAAAAATCTCCGCATGCTCCGCGAAATACCGTATACTTGGTTTTCATTACGGTTTATATCACAGCTAACCGGTTAGCGACGTTAGATATGTATATTCAAACATTGCCGTCGCCACAACCCTCCGGGCGGTTGCCCGGTTACGCAAAAACCGACCGAGGAAAATTCCATCAGTCGGTTTTTTATCATTTAATTATTATTTCTCTTCCTGCTTTTTCAGAGTTTCGTTTGCCTGTATCTTGGCAAGTCTCCACTCATCCTGAGCCATAAGCTGCATAGCCTTGCTCATTGTATCCGCGGGCTCAAGAATATACATATTTCCTGTCCACTGCGGGAACATAAGGTATCTGTCCTCGTCGGTTCCCGTTACGGAAATAGTGTTATCAAGAAGCTTCGTATAGTGCTTATCCTTTACACCGTACTGAAGGGTGTTACGGAACTCAGCGTTGTTATTGATAAGCATAAGAACTTCAAGAGCTCTTGTAAGTCTGGTCTTGTCGTAAATTTCCTTACCGTCCTCGTTCATGTAGTAGATACATCCGGGGTTTACACAGAACATAGACTCGGTTGCGTTGGCATCGGTTACGTAGTTGGTGTTCTTTGCGTATACGTCAAGAACACCGTTCTCCTCGAAAAGCTGCTTAAGCGAGTACTCTCCGCTTATGTATCCGATAGCGAAGGTGTCGTCGCCGGACTCAAGGTACTCCTCGTAAGACGCAAAGGTCTTTTCGATGTTACGTACTCCGAGAATTTCCTGACAAACGTCCGCTTTCGCCTTGTTGTATCTTTCCTCCCAGTCAGCCTTCATTTCGTCGGACCAGTTGGGGTTCATTTCGGGCTCTATGTTGTTAATAGCAAGAACCTGACTAAGTCTCGGCGCTATCTTTTTCTCAAGCTCGGCTACAGCCTGCGCAAGACCTTCATCGTTAACAATTCCGCTCTTATCAGCAACGTTATATATCATGTTAATTCCGCCGGGGAAATCCTTTTCAATTCCGTCTGCGGGATCGACCTTCTTAACGGTAGCAGCGGTATTAAACATTACGAAATCGTAGCTTCCGTAAACGTAGTTGTTCGGAATACCGAAAATCTGCTTGTTACTGTCGCTAATCGGGTCCCCTTTTATTACACCGAGGTAGTTAACCTGGGTAACAAAGTTGATGGCGCTCTCAGGTGCTATTGTCTTAAGTGCGGAGAAGGTTCCGTTGGTGATCTTCTTATCGGCATCAAGCTCCGCGAGAGCTCTTACGTTGTAAAGAAGCTTAAACATTCCGTTATCCTTAAGTACGGGGTTGTAGTACTCGGACTCGGGATCAAGTGTGGGAGAACCCTCCTGAGGATTATATACAAGGAAGATATCGATGTTCGCGTTGTTTACCTCGGCAGGTATCTTAGACGCTACGTTAATTCCGTCAAGACTGCTTATACCGGGGTTTTTGTTAAGCTCTTTATCCTCGTAGGTTATGGGCTTTTGGTGAATCGCTATGTACTGGTGATACGCTGCAATAGACGAGTCGAGCTTGTTGAACATAACAGACGCATAGGTTTCCTCGGGTAAGAGGATAAGGTCTATTTTTGTATTGTACTTCTTTTCGGAAATCTCGGAAAGCGCCGCCTCAACGTCCTTGATCGCCTGGTCGGTGGTGGAACCGTCCGTTATGGTATAAATAGTAATGGTCATAGGCGTTTTGTTAATTGCCGAGCCACCTTCGTTTCCGTAAACAACCTTCAAAAGGTCATCGGAACCGCCTCCGGAGCACGCTGCCATCGTAAACGCCGAAGCAAGCATTACTACGCATATAGCGAGCGACATGATTCTTCTCTTCATTTGCAAATTTTCCTCCTGTTTGCAACGGTGATTTATATTTATGTCTTATTTTACTATAAATAATAAAGAATGTCAAGTGTTTTTTTGGGAACAAATATTTATGTAAATGATATTTTTTGTTAACACTAATTTACACTTTTAAATAATATTGGTCATTACTCCAAAAAGATACGTTCTTTTTTGTTCAATAAACCCAATATGTTTTATCATATGCACAAAAACACCCCAAAAAAGCCATCAAATTGTCAATTAAAAAATTTACAAATCAGTCAAGATAATCTTTAAGGCGTTTAGAACGGCTCGGATGACGGAGCTTACGGAGTGCCTTTGCCTCTATCTGACGTATTCTCTCTCTGGTTATTCTGAATACGCGTCCTACCTCCTCGAGTGTTCTCGGTCTTCCGTCCTCAAGTCCGAAACGAAGGGTAAGAACCTGCTCTTCTCTTGGGGTAAGGGTGCGAAGAACCTCTATAAGCTGCTCGCGGAGCATGCTCTGGGACGCAGCCTCGGACGGAGCCGGAGAGTCCTCGTCGGGAATAAAGTCTCCGAGGTGGCTGTCCTCCTCCTCGCCTATCGGAGTTTCAAGAGAAACGGGATCCTGTTCTATCTTCATTATCTCTCTTACCTTTTCGGCAGGCATACCGAGCACCTTTGCAATCTCCTCAGCGGTAGGCTCTTTTCCGTTTTCCTGAAGAAGCTGACGGGAAGCTCTTGAAACCTTATGAATGGTTTCAACCATGTGTACGGGTATTCTTATTGTTCTTGCCTGGTCGGCGATTGCTCTGGTGATAGCCTGTCTTATCCACCAGGTTGCATAGGTGGAGAATTTATAACCCTTCTGGTAGTCGAACTTTTCAACCGCCTTCATAAGACCGAGGTTACCCTCCTGAATAAGGTCAAGGAAGAACATTCCCTTTCCGACGTATCTCTTGGCAATGCTTACAACGAGACGCAGGTTAGCTTCAACAAGCCTTCTCTTAGCCGTCTCGTCGCCCTCGGACATTCTCTGCGCAAGCTCAAGCTCCTCGTCAAGACGGAGAAGGGTTACTCTTCCTATCTCTTTAAGGTACATTCTTACGGGGTCATCGATTATAAGACCTTCCTGAATAAGAGCCTGCTCCATATCCTCGGGAGAGTCAAACTGCTCAAGCTCGGTTTCGAGGTCCTTAATATCGGAATCCATGTATCCCGTAACCTCAACTCCGTTGCTTTCGAGGGTTTCGTAGATTTTTTCGATCTGGTCAATATCAAATTCGTCATCCTCAAGAGCCTCAAGTATTTCGCTCTGTGAAAGAGAGCCCTTTGCCTTTCCTTTTTCGATAAGCTCCTGCATATCAAATTTCTTTTCGCTCATTTTTCTTTGTCCTTTCACGCGTTTTTAACGCATTAATTTTTACTTTATTTTATAAGCCCGTCTACGCTTTTCGGCTCTTCGCTCTTTTACGTTAGCGTTTAAAAATCAGCCTCTACGTTTATTTTTTCGCGTTTACCGACTTATTATTTTCGTTTTATTTTTCCGTAAATTTTTGATTTCAGATATTTCAAAAAAATTTCTGACGTCTGATTTTTTAGTTTTTGCCGAAGCGTTATTTACCGCCCGACTGCTTAGCCTTTATAAGACTGTCAATATCGGTAGCATTTACCGCTTTTTCGGCTTTAAGTGCCGAGACGTTATCGAAAAACACCTCTCTCGACGAGGAATCAAGCCCCTCGCGGCGGAGCTGCATTTCGTATATACGCCCCATCTCCTCGCCCGTAAAATCCGCACCGAGAACACCTATATCGCTTATACCCTCGGAGTGCATTTTCTTAAGTCCGAGAAATATTCGTTTGTTAAACGCCGTTACGAAATCGTCTTCGCTAAGACCGTGCTTCCCAGCAAAAACCTCCTCTCGGCGCTCAGGGTAGAGCATCATTATTCCGAGTATTGCTTCCTCGGCGGTCGCAGCTCTGAGGTTAGATGAGCGTTCCGCGTTAATTTTATCTCCGACACCCAGCGCTTTGTTTTCGATTTTCTTTTTAAACGCTCCGACCTTTTCGTTTTGCCGTTTCCTTGTTTGTTTTTTTATTTCACTTACAAGGCTTTCCTTTGAAATACCAAGCTTTTTCGATGCCTTTTCGGTATAGAGCTCCTGCTCAACCGAGGAATAAATCGCAGAAATCTCGGCGCAAAGAGCATTTGCCGCTTTTATTTTACCGTCGTCCGTCGCAATATCGTATTTCGACAGAACGTTCTGCATTATAAAATCAAATTTCGTTTCGCTGCCTTTTAAAAGCAATCGGAAGGCTTCGGCTCCGAAAAGCTTAATATACTCGTCCGGATCCTTTGCGTCCTTAAGCCTTAAAATTCTTACGTCAAGACCTGCGTCGGTAAGTATTTTAGACGCTCTGTCGGTCGCCGTTTGTCCGGCACCGTCTCCGTCGTACGACAAAATAACCTTACCCGTATACCGCTTTATAACCCTTGCCTGCTCCTGTGTAAGAGCGGTCCCGAGGGTTGCCACCGCGTTCTGAAAGCCCGCGGCGTGCAGCGCAATAACGTCCATATACCCCTCGCAGAGTATAATCTCGTCGGCGCAGTGATTTTTCGCGTAATTAAGTGCAAAAAGGTTTCTTCCCTTATTAAACGCCACCGTCTCCGGGGTATTAAGGTATTTCGGCTTTGAGTTATCGGTAACGCGTCCTCCAAAGCCTATTACCGAGCCTGCGGTATCGATTATCGGGAACATTATTCTGTTTCTGAAATAGGAGTAGCAGCCTCTGTCGTTTTTACCCGCAAGGCGCGCCTGAACCATTTCGTCCTCGGTATAACCGAGCTTTTTAAGGTGCGGTATAAGCTCGTTTCTCACCGGCGCGTAGCCTATTCCGAAGCGGCTTACGGTGTTTTTATTAAGTCCTCGCTTTATGAGGTACGCTTTTGCTTCCTCCGAGGAATAAAGTGCTGTTCGGAAAAACCTTGCCGCTTCTTTATTCATTTCAAGCATACGGCTTTTTCTTACCCCGCCGCGCTCCTGCGAGCTGTCCTCGGGAATGGCAACGCCGCAGCGTGCCGCGAGGACCTTTACCGCCTCTGCATATTCGAGGTTTTCCATTTTCCGTATAAAGGTAACGGCGTCTCCTCCGGCTCCACAGCCAAAGCAGTAAAAGCTTTGGGTAGCGGTAAAGACTGTAAAGGACGGGGATTTCTCGTTATGGAAAGGGCAAAGCCCCTGCATATTCGAGCCGGCTCTTTTGAGCGTAACGTAGGTCGATATAACGTCCGATATTTCGTTTTTACTTTTGATTTCTTCTATTATGCTATCGGGTATCAAAAAATCCCCTCCTTTCGGTTTAAATTTATTTAATTACTTTTCTTGGTTTAACTGTAAAATAAATTTTTTATAGAGGTTTTGTTATTTCTGATTTAAAACTATTTTTCTTCATTACTTTTCTTGGTTTCTCCGTTGAGAATAACCTACTCCAATGGAGTAGCTAAGAAAAGTAATCAAAAGAAAAAAGAACTTTTGGTGGAAAATTTATACCTTCTTCCGTATTAATGCCGCCAAAAAGCGCGGCGGCATTTTTTCAAAATTCGTCTCAGCGAATTTGTGAAAAACGTAGGCTTTGTTTTGTGCGGTTGGCGAAAATTTTGAGCCTTAGCTATCCGCTAACCCGACCAAACATCACGGTCGGGTTTTCTAAACAACCCAAAGGCTACATTAGAAACGCGGTATAACGTTTCTTATCGTAGGGTGAGGGTAAGCCTTTTTCAAAGGCTGTTGCACTCCCGTATTCCACCAAAAGTTTTGCAAAACCAATTTGTTTTTGATAATTTAATATCACGGCTATTTGCGTGCAGGTGCTTACCTGCCGGAGGCTCTCCGGCGGTTGCCCGGCGGCTATATCCAAGTAAGGAGCTTGTTACCTTCACTCCACATTTTGGGGATAAAAAGCTGACGGTAAAGCGTTACCGCGTATCTGTCTGTCATTCCTGCGATATAATCGCAGACCGCTCTCTCTACTCCGTCCGTTTCAATCCATCTTTTCTGTTCCTTCGGAAGCAGCTCGGGTTTTTCTACAAAATACTGATAAAGCGCGGCAAGAAGCTCTTCCGCTTTGCCCTCCTCACCCTTCGCTATCGGGTTAGTATATACGTTTTCAAAAAGGAACTTACGAAGCTCAAGCGTTGCCTCCGCAATATCCGATTCCATTTCTATCTTTTCGCTGTGCTCGCTTGCGACTATAACACTTTTAGTCATAGTGTCAATACGTTGACCGTGAGAGGTTCCGAGCGTTTTTCTGAGCTCCTTCGGTATATCCTCCTCCGCGAGAATCCCTGCGCGACACGCGTCGTCAATGTCGTGGTTTATGTACGCTATACGGTCGGCAAAAAGAATTATCGAGCCCTCGGGTGTTGCCGCGTCTCCGCTGCCTCCGGTGTGGTGGAGTATCCCGTCCCTTACCTCCTCGGTAAGGTTAAGCCCCTGCCCGTTGTTTTCAAGCTTTTCGACAACTCTTATACTCTGCTCGTTATGGTTAAAGCCTTCGCTGAAAAGCTTACGGAGAACCCTCTCCCCCGCATGACCGAACGGAGTGTGTCCGAGGTCGTGTCCGAGAGATGCGGCTTCGGTTAAATCCTCATTCAGCTTTAAAGCTCTGGCCACCGTTCTCGCTATCTGAGTAACCTCAAGCGTATGGGTAAGTCTGGTTCTGTAATGGTCTGCCTCGGGTGAGAGAAAAACCTGTGTTTTATGCATAAGGCGACGAAAGGATTTACAGTGAATTATTCTGTCTCTGTCTCTTTGAAATTCCGTTCTGACGGTGCAAGGCTCTATCGGTCTTACACGCCCCTTGGTATCGCAGCTTTTTGTTGCTCTCTCTGAAAGCGTTTGTCTTTCTCTTTCAATAAGAAAATCTCTGACGCTATCCGACATAGGTTACCTTTCCTTTCCGAAATTTACATTTATCAAACTTCGCTTGGTTGTACTTTTCTGGTAGCGCAAAACCGATTTAACCATCGTGTTTTGCAAATAACACATATAATATACGCAAAAAAGTCTGTAAATCCTCTTTTTTACAGACTTTTTTAGAAAATATTGTGTTTTTTTGTCTTATCGGGCGTTTTTAATAGGAAAACCGTTCTCCCGTTTTTAACGTCTCTATCCGTCCTCCGCTCGTTTCGGAAATCTTAGCTCTGAAGCCTTCGTAAAGGTCGGTTTTAATCGCTAAATTCAATGTAACGTCGGCAGAAAAATCGGTGTTATCCGTTTTGACGTCGAAGAAGTCAAAAAGCGGAATTATTTTCTGATAATCGGAATATGAGCAGGTAAGGGCGCATTCGGTATAGTGGAGATAGGTTACTATTTCGGCTGCCTCAACCGCGTCTCTTGCCGAGGCTCCGTAGGCTCTTACAAGTCCACCTGCGCCGAGAAGTATTCCGCCGAAGTATCTGGTTACCACGATAACGGCATCGGTAAAACCACCCTTTTTAATTACGTTGAGTATCGGTACCCCCGCCGTTCCCTGAGGCTCTCCGTCATCGCTGTATCTCGCGCTTCCGTTTGCGAGCATATACGCATACGTATTGTGCGTGGCATCGGCATATTTTTTGCGGATCTTATTTATAAATTCGATAGCCTCCTCTTCGGTTTTAACAGGTTTCGCGTTACCTATAAAGAGGGATTTCCTTTCGGTAAAGGAAACCTCAACCTCTTTTCCGAGAGTAATATATTCCATTTTTTGACACCTCCGTTTCTGTTAAAGTGGGGTTATTCTAAATAATTTGCCGATTATTTCGGACCGTCGGGGACGCCGGTCCCTACAATCTTATTCTTTCAAAGCATTGCACCTCGACGTCGGTCCCCCATCACGCGTTGACACAGCAACCGACGGTGCTTTACCGATACCGCCTCAGAAACTTTTGAAAATCACTTTTTTATTTCTTCGCGAAGCGCGTCTATCTTTTCTACCAGAGCGTCAACGCCCTTTCCGGTTTTCGCGGATATGCAAAATACGTTTTCCGCACCTGCACCCTCGATATGCGGAAGAACAGCGCCCCCCTCCGCCTTTTCTGCCTCATCGCATTTATTAAAAACGTAAAGAATGGGCTTGTTTTCCGCTCCGAGCTGCGTAAGAAGCTCTCGCGTAACCTCTGCCTGCGCAAGGCACTCGCTATCGGACGCGTCCATAAGAAGTATTATTATATCTGCGTACTTAACCTCGTCAAGCGTCGATTTGAACGCTTTAACGAAATGGTGGGGAAGATTTCTTATAAAGCCTACCGTATCGGTAAGCAAAACGCTGTTTCCCGAAGGAAGTCTGAAGCGTCTCGTTGTCGGATCAAGCGTTGCGAAAAGCTTATCCTCGGCAAGTATCCCCGCTTTGGTAAGATAGTTAAGCAGCGTTGATTTTCCTGCGTTGGTGTAGCCCGCAACAGTAACTCTGCACATACCGCTCTTTTCTCTCTGAGCTCTCTGAACACGTCTGTTCTTTTCCATCTCTGCAAGCTGATTTTCAAGAGACACTATTCTTCTTTTTATATAACGTCGGTCGGTTTCAAGCTTGCTTTCACCCGGCCCTCTCGCCGCAATAGAACCGCTTCCGCCCTGTCTTGAAAGGCTTACGCCCTGCCCCATAAGTCGCGGAACGGTATATTTAAGCTGGGCAAGCTCAACCTGAAGCTTACCCTCTCCCGTGGTCGCGTGGAGCGCGAAAATATCAAGAATAAGCATACTGCGGTCAATAACTCTTACCTCTCCGAGCGCGTCCTCAAGGTTCTTTATCTGCGACGGAGAAAGCTCGCAGTCGAACACCGCAAGAGTGATTTCGGCGTTTCTGCAAAGCTCTGCAAGCTCCTTTACCTTTCCTGAGCCTATATAGGTTGCGGGATCGGGCTTATCCTTTGACTGAATAAGTCTCGCGGCAACCTCTCCGCCTGCCGTTTCGGTAAGACGCCAAAGCTCATTAAGGGAGGCAAGTGCTGCGTTTTCGTTTTTATCAAGCATAAGCTTGACGAGAACGACTCTTTCCTTTTCCTCGCCGTCGAAATAGGACTGAAATTTATTTTTTGCCATATCTTTTTACCTTTTTATTGAATACGTGGTGTTTCTGAATATTATTAACAGTCTTCCGTTTTAAATACCCGTGCCGTCGTGTTAAAGATTTTTAAGGTAAGCGCGAACTACGCTTACGTAGTTTTCAGCGGCTTTCCTCGCAAACGTCGGGTAGTCCATTTCAGCGCTTCCGTCTGCGCTGTCCGAAATCGCGCGGAGTACCGCAAACGGCTTCGAGTTTACGTAGCAAACCTGACCTATCGCCGCGCCCTCCATCTCACACGCCACAGCGTTAAAGCTTTCGGTTATATCCTTTTTCTTTTCGCTTGACGCAATAAACTGATCTCCGCTCGCGACTGTTCCGCTAACGGTATTTATTTTAAGTTCATTCGCAGCCCTTGAAAGACGCTCCGCAGTGCTTTCGTCAGCCTCTATGTATATAACGTTTATTCCCGAAATAAGTCCTCGCGGATCACCGAGCGGAGAGGTATCCATATCGTGCTGAACGACGTTTTTTGCCACCGCTATATCGCCTATCGAAAGCTTATCGGTAAGTGTTCCCGCAACTCCGGTATTGATAATTACGTCCGGGTTATATTCAAGTATCATAGCCTCGGTACAGATAGCGGCAAAAACCTTTCCGATACCCGAAACCGCGGTTACAACCCTTTGATTTTCGAGGCTTCCACTCACAAATTTTATACCGCTTACCGTTTTTTCTTCCTTTTCGCTCATAAGAGCGCGAAGTCCTTCTATTTCGAGCGTCATAGCGCCAATTATTCCTATCATAATTTAACCCTTTCCTTTCCCGTTAAAGAGGCAGCTTTTTAACTTAAATCATTTTAAAGCAAAATTCGAACTATCCAAGGTTAGATAATCCGAATTTTTTTCGCGGTTACTTATGCTGACTGAGCAGCCATTCGATAAGCGCGTCGTCGGTATAAGCGTAGTCCCACGCGTTATGACCAACTCCGTAGCATATCTTCATCTGCGCCTTTCCGCCGTTTTTATTTACGGCTCTGAGCATACCGATACTTTCGGTGATCGGTACTATATCGTCGCAGTCTCCGTGATAAATGAATATAGGAAGCTTAGCAAGACAACCGCCGTTCCAGACGATACCGCTTCCGCATATCGGAGCAATGGCGGCAAATTTTTCAGGCGCAGCCATAGCGGTCATCCAGGTACCGGTTCCTCCCATACTGAGTCCCGTAAGGTAAACTCTATCGGTATCAACGGGAAGCGTTTCGGTAACGTAGTCGATAAAAGCAAGGAGAGATTCTGTATAGCAGCCCCAGTATTTCCCGTTCGGGCACTGCGGCGCAACAAATAAAAACGGGTATTCTTTCCCCTCTTCTCTGACGTATTTCATATATCCGTGGCGCATAGCGTGATCGAGGTCATCTCCTCTTTCGCCCGCTCCGTGAAGAAATATAACAAGAGGATATTTTTTGCTTTCGTCATAGTCCTTCGGAAGATATTTAACGTAACCGAAATTAAAATACTTATCCTGCACCCATTTATGCTTTGTATACATTTTCTCATCGCTCCTTTTACTGCTTAATGCGGATTTTCAAAGGCCAAACCGAAAAAACTAACAAATAAGCCCCCTACGGTGTATAGGGGGCTTTTTGGTGCTCCATCGGAGAGTCGAACTCCGGACACCATGATTAAAAGTCATGTGCTCTACCTACTGAGCTAATGGGGCGTATTTTCGTTACCTTAGTATTATATCACAAACAAAACTGTTTGTCAATAGCTTTTTAAATATTTTTTAAGTTTTTAATCTGAACTTATTTTTTAATTATTACTTTTCTTGGTTTAACGGTAAAACAAGGTTTTCTTATAGAGGTTTTACTGTTTCAATTTTAAACCTTTCTTTTCTTCGTTCTTTTTCTTGGTTTCTTGGCAAAGTCAAGCCCAATATTTACAAACAGAAAGAGCAAACACTCAAGACGAAAAATCTTGTATGTCCGCTCTTTTTCCGTTAATAAAGTTTTTTCTATAAAATTTATGCTTCCGAAGCTGCCGCTGTCTTTAAAGCCTTAGCAAGCTGGTCCGCGCACGAGGTGTTTTTCATTCCGCAGGTATTGCCGGAAAGAATCTCACTTATTTCGTCCGCTTTTTTCCCTTCAACAAGCTTCGCAATCGCTTTAAGATTTCCGCTGCAACCGCCCTGAAACTCCACGTTACTTACTATTCCGTTTTCAAGGTCGAAGCTGATTTTTCGGGCGCATACGCCCCTCGGTATATAATCGTATCTCAAAATATTTTCTCCGCTTTTAATTTTTACTTAATTATTCCGCCGAGAATTTCGGCAGCCTTGTCAAGTGCCTCGTCTACCTTATGAAGAAGCCGTCCGCCGCTCTGCGCGGTGCCGGGACGTCCCCCCCCACCACCGCCGCATATTGCGGATATCTGCTTAAGAAGGTTTCCTGCGTGCGCAACGCTCTTAACCGCTTCCTTACCGCAGGACGCTACGAAGTTACGCTTTCCGTCGTTAATTACCGCTATTACGGTACCCGCCGTATCCTGACTTGCC
>JAZRDX010000156.1:0-3074 GCA_045660565.1 Eubacteriales bacterium | reverse complement strand
ATTCAAATCTTCCTCGTCATAAGATAATAATTTATTTTTCGCAACCACAGGATCACTTAATTTTATCTCATAACATCTAACTGGTCTATCATAGTCGTTTGCAATATATTTTTTACGTTCATTTTCATATGACGAAGTTGTGCCGCTAATATTCAATTGCCAAAAATCTTCACTTTTAGTTTTCTCCTCCATTAAAAGTCTGATTTCTTCGCTCAATTTATTTACATCAACAGCATCTTTTTTTCGGCAAGACACAAAAATAAAAACAAACAGAATAGATAATAAGAAACAACATATTCTCCTTTTCACAATTAATCACCTCTTTGTTTTTAATATTGAATTTTATATTTTTCGAACATCACAATTTGTTTTCAAATCTTATTTTTTTAATTTTAATATCTAAAAAATTAAAAACCTAAATCAAACCCTATGTAGGTTCAATTTAGGTTAAATTTGGTGGAGCTGGAGGGACTCGAACCCTTGACCTGTGCGTTGCGAACGCACCGCTCTCCCAGCTGAGCTACAACCCCGTGTGCAACATTCTGTATTATAGCACAGTTAAATCTGTTTGTCAAGTGATTTTTAAAATTTTATCTGCAAAAATATTTTCATTATCTTTTCCATTGATTTTTAAAAAATAATATGATATAATACGAATATCAGTTAAAATAACGGTGTTGTCGCGTTCAGACAACAGAATGGAGAACATTATGGACAAGTTTCATCCGAGTACATATAATATAACCAAGACAGGAGTGAGTATCTTCACGAAGGATAGCGCTCTTGCAGGTCTTATCGAAAAGGCGGAAAGACTTTGTGAGCTGAACAAGGCGGATTTCTGCGGTATTCCCGTTCTTCGAGAGGGCGCAAAGTATGACGGGGTTTGGCTTGAAACCCAGCCTATGGGCGGTGAAATGTACGCCTGCCGCGATTCCGTTACCGCTCTCGGTAACCACCTTATATTCATGAAATATCAGCGTCGCGACGGCAAGATGCCCGGAATGATCTCCCGCTCCTACCCTTGGCGCGGCGTTACTCCCCACCACGACTGGATGCAGGGCGACTTTTTCTCGCGCTCCGCTCTCCGTATGTACTACCTTATAGATCGCGACCGCCGCTACCTTGAGCTTCTCTACGCGGCACTTCGTGATTTCGACGACTACCTCTGGACCTTCCGCGACACCGACGGAAACGGCTGTCTTGAAACCTTCTGCACCTGGGATACGGGCGATGATAACAACACGCGTCTTCTCTCTCACGGCGTCGGCGCGCATGAGCACGGCTGCATAAGAAACGAGCAGGCGCCTACGAATGTCGGCGATATGCCATTTGAGTCGGCGGAATACATGGCTTACTCTTATTCTCAGCGTTCCGTTCTCGCGGAAATCTCCGATATTCTCGGAAACGGCGAAGGCGACACGTGGAGAGCAAAGGCTGACGAGGTCAAAGCGCGTTTTAAAGAGTATCTTTGGGACGAGGAGCGCGGCGCGGCATACGACCGAGACAAATACAATAATCCTATGTACGTTCTTTCACTTGAAAACGTAAAATGCATGTACCACGGTGTTTTCTCGCAGGAAATGGCTGACGAGTTTATCGAGCGTCATTTAATGAACCCCGACGAGTTCTTTACACCCCTGCCCCTGCCTAACATCGCGGCAAACGACGTCTGCTTCCACCTAAGCGACGAGAAAAACAATTTCACCGACGAGATACGCGAAATAGTTTCAAAGCTCGCGGCGGGAGACATGGCTGACAACTCGTGGAGCGGTCCCGTTCAAGGTCTTTCAAATCAGCGCTGTATTGACGCGCTTCTCGGATACAACCACCATGCCGAGCATACAATGATCGCAAGACGCTGGGTGGGCAATCTTAAAGCCGCCGAAATTTTAACCCAGCAGTACGATCCCTTTACCGGAAAAGCGGCTCCCGGAATGGACGGATACGGTCCCACAATGCTCTCCGCGCTTGAGGATATAACCTTCCTTATCGGTATCGACTACGCATCGGGTAAATTTACCGTTTCAAGCGGCGTTAAGGAAGCCGACAGCGTTTACACACAGCACATTTTCGGCAGCGACTACGCGCTTACACGTACGGGCGGTGTGGCTACACTTACAAAAGACGGAAAAGAGGTTCTTTCCTTCAGCGGCGGTGCACGCGTTATGCTTGACGAAAGCCTTAAAGTTCTTTCGGTCTGCGGTATGGAGCCTTCGGCGCAGGAGTTTTCGCTAAAAATTGGCGGCAAAACCTACTCGGCAACGCTTAACCCGAATGAAATTTACGAAATAAAGGACGGCAGTCTTACTCTTGCCGCGAAAATCCCGTTTTCCTGCCCGAAGGGTGTAACGGAGTAAATATAAGATATACTATTCTCCCCTTTTTAGGAGAGACTTGTAGCGTAGCTGTCTGAAGGAATGTATAAGCTACGTCTTACAACCCCTCCGTCATTGCTACGCAAGCCACCTCCCCTTACACAGGGGAGGCTTTTTTTCGCGCGCGTATTGACATATGAGGGAAAAAATGGTATAATAATTTTAGGTATATAACATTTAACCCAAAACTTTTTTTGGAGGAAAAACAATGAAAAAACGCGTATTTTTACTGCTTCTTTGTCTTTTGACGCTTACCGTCTCGATCTGTCTCTTCACCGGTTGTAACAAAAGCGAAAATGGTGAACCCGGAAAATCCGCATACGAGCTTGCTGTTGAAAACGGCTATACCGGAACCGTCGAAGAGTGGCTTGCCTCACTTATCGGAACGGGAACAAACGGCATTACTCCCCAGATTAAGATAGGCGAAGACGACTACTGGTACGTTTCTTACGATAACGGTCAAAGCTGGCAGTCTCTTAACGTACAGGCAAACGTTAAGCACGAAACCGATGGCACGGAAGGTCTTGAATACTATCCGCTTTCCGACGGAACGTACGGTGTAAAGGCAGGTAATACTCAGTTTCTCGATGTAATAATAATCCCTTCATCGTATAACGGAAAAGCGGTAACGCAAATTTTACCGGAAGCTTTCCAAGGTGCGACAAACCTCGCCGACATAAGCATACCTGATAGCGTAAC
>JAZRDX010000155.1:0-7241 GCA_045660565.1 Eubacteriales bacterium | reverse complement strand
TTTTATTTCGTTTATTACAGTAAATATTCTGCACATTCGGTTGACTTTTTCTTTTTTTTATGTTATATTTAATATGAGATATTATATTTAATGCAAAGGGGAATAGGTTATGGCTAATATAGAAGCAGATAAGGCTGAATTTATTGAAATTTTTAAAAACAACGTAAAAAGAGACGGAAGCGCACAGCTTCTGGACTACCTTCTTTCGGATAAATGCGATTTTTTTACCGCGCCCGCGAGCGCGAAGTATCATAACGCGTTTGAAGGGGGACTTCTTCGCCACAGCTTAAACGTTTACCACTGTCTTAAGAGCTATCTTGAAAGAGAGCGGGTAAAGGAAACGTACGGAATTGAGTATTCCGACGAAAGCATCGCGATAGCCGCGCTTCTGCATGACCTTTGTAAGGTGAATTTCTATAAGGTCGGCTTCCGTAACGTAAAGGACGAGCACGGAGTATGGCAGAAGGTCCCTGCGTACGAGGTCGACGACAGACTTCCTTACGGACACGGAGAAAAATCGGTTTACATAATCTCCGGATATATGAAGCTGACGAGAGAGGAAGCCTTTGCGATAAGATACCATATGGGATTTTCGGGCGGAGACGACGAAAGAAACGTCGGTAAGGCTTTTTCAATGTTCCCGCTTGCCGTCGCGCTTTCCTTTGCGGATATGGAAGCTACGTTCTTCCTTGAAAAGGAGTAAAATTTTAATTTTACGGAGTATGTTATGTTAAAAAGAAGCTTAAAATTTTTACTGTTAGCTTTTATGGTTTTTACCGCGACCTTCGTTATCATTTCATGCGGACGAGACTATAGTTCAAAAATTTATATTATTCCGGAAGCAGAGTTCGAGTCTTGTGTTAAAACAGATGATCTAATCATAGAAAAACTAAAAATTAAAAACCTTGAAAAAGCCGATCTTGAGGAGCTTGTTACCGGCGAAAAATACTACGCGGTAATGTGCGTTAAAGGCGCATTGATTACAGAAGGTGGTTTGAGTTTAGGCAATGAATCAGAGATCGATCGAAAAAACGTCTATAGGGGGGCAAAAAACGGTTGTTCGGTTAAAGCGACCCTTACCTCGTCCGGAGACTACGTGGATTTTGTGCCTGATCCATCTAATCAATCGAATACGGAATACTGGCTTGCTGCTGGATTTGTTGCTAATGATGCCGACGAAGAGACGTTTAGCTGTAGTTTTACGTTTGAGGGACATATCTATGAGAATGCACAGCATCGATATGCTGACATGTTCTACGTAAACAAAAAAATACTTCATCATAAGCAGATAACGGCTGAACCGTCCATTAAATACCTTAGCTATGGGGACTATATGAGCGGTGACTATGACGGTAAGCTAAAGGAAATTATCGAGGCACCGATCGGAGAAAAGTTTTTTGCGGTAATTGATTATAAGCTTTCGTCCTTTAAGGATATTGAAGAAACCGACACGGTTACAGTTTCTATATCTGCAAAGTCGGAATATATGCCATACCTTACGCTTGGAGTAGAGGAAATACCAACCTCGGATTATAAAGTTATAAGTAATGCTTTAACCGCAACCTTTAAATTAAAGGATGGCGGAGAGGCAGGAAAAACGTACAGATTTATCGTTTTTATCAGAGCATCAGACAGAGGGAATATTAATATTTCATCAGAAATTTCCGGAAAACAAATGTCGTTTTTGGGAGATAAGACAGTTGCCTCAACTGCAACCGTAAGTGAATATCAAAGCGCTACGACCGAAAGCCAACTTGAATTTGCCTTGAGCGCAGACGGCACCTATTATACCGTTACGGGAATCGGTAACGAACCTTCAGGAGTAATCGCAATACCGTCTTACCATAACCAAAAGCCTGTAAAAGCAATTTCAGACAACGCGTTTTATAATATTTCACATATAACCGAGGTATATCTCCCCGGTACGCTTGAGACGATAGGCGCAAATGCTTTCAGAAACTGCGCGTCTCTTGATAAAATAGCAATTCCCTCAAGCGTAACGGTTATTGGAGATCATGCTTTCTCCGGATGCGATGAAATATTTATATACTGCGAGGCAGAGAAAAAGCCGAGCGGTTGGAGTAATATTTGGAACATACATTACCACGTAAGCTGGGGGTACGGTAAGAAATAAGTTTAATAATAAATTATCTGTTGCTTAAATAGCAGAATGGAGATTTAATATGAGTATTTTAAAAAATAGCGTGAAAATTTTACTTCTTTCGGTTTCGATCGTTATCGCTTGTATTTGCCTCGCCGCTTGCGGACTTTTTAAGGACGATTCGAGAATCTATATTATTCCCGAAGAAGAATTTAAATCGTGCGTAAAAACAGACGATAGCGGCGTCATAAAGAAGCTTGACCGTAAAAAGCTTGATAAGGCTGATCTTGAAAGCCTTGTAACCGATGAAAAATACTATGCAGTTTTGTTTGCCGAAGGTAAAAATATTTTTCAGGGATGGCTCAATTTCCGTAATGACGTTAACGTTGATGAGGAGGCGGTTTATTTCGGAACTAAAAAGGATATTGAGCTTGAAACGGACGTATCGTATCCCAAAAAAAGCAACCCTACGATTTCGGGAATTCCTTATGCTGAGATTTTCGTTGATCCCTCGGGAAATAAAAAAAGCGACTACTACATAGCCGTCGGTTTTACCGCAAACGTTGCCGATGATAAAAAATTTAACGTTGATTTTCAATTCTATGAAGGCAGCAGCTGCAGCTACGTTAAAGCATATAAGGACATACTTCATAAAAAGCAGATAACGGCTGAACCGTCCATTAAATACCTTAGCTATGAAGATTATATGAGCGGTAACTTCGACGGTAAGCTTAAGGACTACCTTGAAGTGCCTGTCGGTGATAAGCTTTTTGCCGTAATCGACTATAAGCTTTCAGCCTTTAAGGATATTGAGGAGACCGATACGGCAACCGTTTCAATATCTACTAAAGTGGATAATTCAAACGGATATAAATTCAGAGTAGAGGAGTTTCCGACCGCCGATTACACCAGCACAGATACATCGGCGACCGCTAGCTTCAGATTAAACGCCGTGGGTATGGAGGAGAAAACTTACAGATTTATCGTATCGGTTATGTCGGAGAGCGGCGTAAGCATAGATATATCGTCGGAAATTTCGGCAAATAAAATTTCTTTCCTGAGCAGCAAATCTGTTTCCTCAAAAGCCAATATTAATCCCGATCTTCAAGTGAAAAGCAAGCTTGTGTTTACCTTAAGCCCGAGCGGCACCTATTATACCGTTACCGGAATAGGAGGCGAAACGGCATCGGTAATTAAAATCCCGTCTACCTATAACGGTAAGCCGGTAAAAGCTATTGCCGATGACGTATTTTCTAACTATACTCATATAAGCGGCTTGGAGCTTTCCGAGACTCTTGAAACAATAGGTAAGGGTGCGTTTAAAAACTGTACGTCTATTAAAACAGTATTAATCCCGTCAGGCGTTACCGTTATAGGAGATGATGCCTTTGCAGGCTGCGGTGAGATAGAAATATACTGTGAGGCAGAGTCAAAGCCGAACGGCTGGAGCGATACGTGGACCGACGGAAACGCCTACGTGATCTGGAATTACGGAGACTCCTTGTTCACGCTTAATTCAGACGGTGCTTCGTATACCTTTTCTTACAGCGGTGTAAGCGGCACAAACGTCGCAGTTCCCGCTACGTATAAAAATCTCCCGATTACGAAAATTGCCGCTACGTCTTTTTCGGGTAACACCGAGCTGAAAAAATTAAAAATACCGGATAGCATAAATACGCTTTCTCGCGGCATCCTCAGCGGCTGTACTGGACTTGAAAGTATTACCGTACCTTTTGTAGGAGGGACGAGGGAAAACGTTTACAATCAAACTCATTTTGGATATATTTTCGGAGCGTATGAACCGGAAGAAAACGAAACCTGCGTTCCGTCAAGCTTAAAGAAAGTTACCGTAACCGGAGGAGAAGCGATTTATTGGCGTGCATTTTACCTATGTAACAGTATTACAAGCATTAGTCTTCCGGATAGCGTAAAAGAAATCGGTCACAACGCATTCTGGTGCACATCACTTACCGATTTAACGCTCGGAAACGGCTTAACGACTATTAAAGGCAGCGCGTTTGTCTGTTGCGAGGCTCTTACAAATATAACAATACCGAGCAGTGTAACGAGGATAGGAGATAACATAATTAATGGATGTACGTCTCTCACAGACATTATCTTTGAAGACATAAGCACGTGGTACCGTACAACGAACAATGCGTACACCGGAGGTACAGAAACTGACGTATCAAATGCCGCAGCAATCGCGACGTATTTAAAAGGCGCGTATAACACGTATTATTGGTACAAAAAATAATTTGACGGAGAATGGTCCAAAATGAAAAAATTCAAAAAAATCTCTCTGGTTTTCCTGATTATAAGCCTACTTTTTGTATCCCTTGTTCTTTTTTCCTGCAGAAAGGATGATGAGGAAAACGGTACGGGAGACAAGGATAGCTATGTTTACATAGTTTCGTCGGATACGTTCAGAGATATTGCTGAACTTAACTCAAATGGGAAAATTAAGTATATTTCGGATACCAACCTCGTCGCAAAGGAAGAGCAATACATAACCGAACAAAAAACATACTATGCAGTAGTTAAAATTTCAGGGGATAAATTTTCAAGAGCGCGCTTTTCACTTGAAGGCGACTTTCAAATAATTAACAGTGCTCTTACTCTCGGAGACTCAGCCTTTTTTAAGATTACATCTCTTGACGGAGCATCGAGGTTTGAAGTAAAAAAGCTTGACGAGGATGTAAAACATGAATTTTACGCCGCTGTGCAGTTTTCTATAAACAAAGATTATGCCGGTGTTCCGATTACAGTTACGTTCGATTATTCGACAGACGCAGAGGGCGAGGATTTTGAAAGCAGCTGCAAAAAGGAAAAGGAAATACGCCTTATTCACAAGGCGGACGTCGTTTCCTCGGCAGGATATTTAACCGGACCGGACTATCAAAGCGGAAGATACGACGATAAAATCCAGAGTGCCTCTCCGGTTACTCTTGCGGTAGGTGAAAAGGCATATCTTGTTTTTGATTTCAAGCTGTCGAATGAAACGGAAATAAGCGAAACCGCAACGGCAACGGTTACGATGTATATAAATCCGACGTCGAATTTTGATTACGATGTCGCCGTTGAAGCATTGCCTACAACAGTATATGAAAAGGAAGATAATACCATAAAAGCAACTTTCAAGGTACACGACGGAATAAATGACGGTAAAGCGTTCAGATTTATACTTTCTGTCGAAGGCTATGAAAAGGGACAAATAATTATAACATCACAAATTACGGGAAGCGGAATGTTCTTTGTCGGTGGATATAAAACTTCTTGCTCTGTTGATATCAGAGACGATATAGAGCCTAAAAGCTACCTTGATTATACCCTTTCATCCGACGGAAGCTACTATACCGTAACCGGACTCGGTAAAGAAAACAGTGATACGGTAAAGATTCCCGCATCTTATCAGGGTATTCCGGTTAAAAAGATAGACAGCTTTGTATTTATGGAAGCAAAGCATATAAAAAGAGTTATTCTTAACGAAGGACTTGAAGAGATAGGCGCAAGCGCTTTTAAAAACTGTTCAAATCTTGAAAGCGTTGTAATTCCGAAAAGCGTTTCGGTGATCGGAAACGAAGCGTTTGCAGGATGTGAAAAGGCAGAAATATGCTGTGTCTCGGCGGAAAAACCGAGTACCTGGAGTGAAAGCTGGGCTGACAGCGACGCGTTTATTACGTGGGACAGCGACGCGTTTTACGTTCTTAACAGTGATAAGAAATCTTATTCTTTTACCGCCGCTGGACGTAACCTTTCGGGCGTGAAGATTCTGTCAAAATACAGAAATCTTCCCGTAACCGTAATTGCTGACGGGGCTTTTGAAGGAAACGAATCTCTTGAGTCGGTAATTATGCCGGACGGAATAAAGCTTATAGGTAAAAACGCATTTTACGGTTGCACATCTCTTACCGAAATTAAAATTCCCGCAACCGTTACAAAAATAGACACCTCGGCATTTTACGGTTGTACTTCGCTTGAAACGGTAACGTTTGGTGAAAACAGTGAGTTAAAGGAAATATGCGAAAAAGCGTTTATGGCTTGTACCGCGCTTACCGAGATCTCACTTCCCGACAGTCTTGAAACAATAGGCGATTCCGTATTCGAAGAGTGTACGGAGCTTAAAAACGTTAATTTTGGTGAGGCTTCCAAGCTCAAAACACTTGGAAAAAGAGTATTTTATAATGCGCAAGGTCTTTTGAGTATAGCTATAAGCACCAACATTTATTCCGTTCCCGAATACACTTTTTACGGCTGTGTGTCACTTAAAACGGTAACGTTTACAAAAGGAATGTATATAGAGAAGTATGCCTTTTACGGTTGCACTTCGCTTACAGAGACAAATTTTTCGGAAAAACTTGAAAGGATCTGCGAGTACGCCTTCAGCGGCTGTACCTCACTCACAGCGTTTTCCGTTCCGTACGCCTTTTCTGTAATGGAAGACAACGCGTTCAGTAATTGCATTTCGCTTAAAACGTTTGTTTTCAATATAAATTGTAAGCTTTTAAAGATTCCATACAGAGCGTTTGAAAACTGTACCTCGCTTACGAGCGTTAAGCTTGGTTACAATCTTAAAATGATAGACGAGTACGCCTTTACCAAATGTACGCAGCTTTCGGAGATTACTATTCCGGACCGCGTAGAGACGGTAGGAAGCAGTGCATTCTATCTTTGCACTGGACTTACGACCGTTAAGCTCGGAAACAAGGTCGGAGCCATTGGTAACAGTACGTTTTCAGGTTGTTCCTCCCTTAAGAGCATTACTTTTAATGACGCACTTCTTTCGGTTGGAGAATATGCGTTTATGGACTGCGACGCGCTTGTCGAGGTAACCATGCCCAAAAGCGTGTCAAAGTTAAGCCGCGGTATGTTTTTGGGATGTGATAATCTTAAAACAGTTACTTTTTCACGGTATATGTCAGAGATAGGAGTGGAGGCTTTTTCGGGATGCACCTCGCTTGAAAATCTTATTTTATCAGACTATTATAATCAGTCTAATCTGACAAAGATAGACGAAAAAGCTTTTTATAACTGCACATCTCTTACTTCTGTAACGATTCCGGACGGTGTTGAAAGCATAGAGGACAGCGCATTCGAGGGATGCGAAAAGCTTACGGAGGTTACTCTCGGAGCAAAGATA
>JAZRDX010000154.1:0-2377 GCA_045660565.1 Eubacteriales bacterium | reverse complement strand
ATTTGTTTCCGAACATTTTTTAAGTGTCTTGTAGGGCTGTTTGAGATTAAAAAGTAGGGAAAATATTTATTTATATCTTGTTTTTTTGTGAATTAAAATCATTTAATTTTCACCGTCAAAATCTTACTGCCCGTAAGCTCCGCGCTTCTTTCGTCGGGCTGAAGGTCTCCGATGTAGAGGGTGATTTCACCATTCGGTGTAACTCTCTTACCATCGTCAGTAACCGCTTTTAGCCAGTAGCTGTCAATGAAAAGCTCTGCTTCTTTAGTTTCGTTTGCTCTAAGGTATATCTTGTCAAACGCGCAAAGCTGATAGATAGGTGTTACGCATCTTGAGTCTTTAACCGTTGCGTAAATCTGTACGGGAGCCGCGGCAGAAAGAGCGCCGTTATTTGTAACGTTTACTTTAACCTTTACGCCGTCATCGGTTTTGTCGAAGGATGCGCCCGAAAATTCAAACGTTGTATAGCCGAGACCGAAGCCGAACGGATAAAGTGGTTTTTCGGTGGCATAGCGGTAGGTGCGACCTGACATTGAGTAGTCCTCAAAATCGGGAAGCGCGCTGTCTCCGTAGGGGAAGGTGATGGGAAGTCTGCCGGAAGGAGAAACTTTGCCTGTTATGATGTTCGCAAGAGCCTTTCCACCCTCTGCTCCGGGATACCAGCCGTGAATTATTGCTTTTGCGTGTTTGCGAGCTTTTTCGCCTATATCAACCGGACTTCCGGTAAGGACTATTACGACGACGTTTTCACATACGTCGCATATCTTTTCCGCAAGGTCCTGCTGCGTTTTGGGGAGGTGGAGCGTTGTTCTGTCTCCCGATATACTGTAATCATATCCGGACGGGCAACCCTCTTCACCCTCGATAGTTCTGTCAAGACCAAGACAAAGGAAGGTAACGTCGGAGTTTGCCGCCGCCGCTATTCCCGCGCTGTGCATATTGCCAAATCCGTCCCAACTGTCTTTCCTTTCTATTATATGGTTAGAGCCGGCTTCAACTGTGATTTTAGCATTTTTGAAGGCGTCGCGTATACCGTCAGCGAGCGTGGTGTAGTGTGAAGCTGTTCCGTTATAGTTACCTTCGAGTGCTGTTGCGTTGTTGGCGTTAGGACCTATTATGGCGATTTTTAGCTTATTATCATTTTGTAAAGGTAAATAATTGTTATTTTTCAGCAGTGTAAATATTTCTTCGGATGCTGTTAAGTTGAGAGCCTGATGCTGCTCGCAATCAAGCGCGTCGTAGGGGATATCCGAATACGGACGGCTTTCTTCAAATTCTCCGAGTAGATATCTTACGGTGAAAAGCTTAACGGCGGCGTTTTGTAAATCCTCGTCGGTTATAAGGTCTTCTTCGTATGCATCAACAAGGCTTTGGTAGGTTTTGCCGCAGTTAAGGTTGCAGCCGCGTTTCACCGCAACGGAAGCGGCTTCCGCGGCGGTTTCCTTGTAACGGTGGTGCGCATAAATGTCTTGTATTGCGCCGCAGTCGGAGACGTAATATCCTTTAAATCCCCAATCCTCAAGTAGAATCTTCTCCATAAGCTCGGTGTGTGCGCAGCAGGGTTCACCGTTGGTGCGGTTGTACGCGCCCATTACCCCGATAACTCCGGCTTTTTTTACTGCCCACTCAAAGGCCGGGAGATAGGTTTCGAACAGGTCCTTTTTCGATACGATAGCGTCGAAGGAGTGTCGGTTTTTTTCGGGGCCGCTGTGTACGGCGAAGTGCTTTGCGCAGGCACCTGCCTTTAAAAATCCGTCGTTTCCGTTTAAGAAACCGTCGCCGCCCTGAAGATTTTTTATAAACTCACAGCCGAGGACTGCGGTGAGGTGCGGGTCTTCTCCGAACGTTTCCTGACCTCTGCCCCATCTTCCGTCTCTGAATATGTTTATGTTTGGCGACCAATACGTAAGTCCTTTATATATGTCGCGGTCGCCGTATTTAGTGCTTTGATTGTATTTCGCGCGTCCTTCCGTCGCGATGGCGGACGCAACCTTGCCTATAAGAGTTGGGTTGAACGTGGCGGCGAGCCCTATCGACTGCGGAAAAACTGTTGCCGTTCCCGCTCTTGCTACTCCGTGGAGCGCCTCGTTCCACCAGTTGTATTCTTTTATATTAAGGCGGTCGATGGCGGGAGAATTATAAAGGAGCTGGGATATGATTTCGGTATATGTCATTTTTGATACAAGAGCCACAGCCTTTTCTTTAGCTTCGTTATAGTTCATAAAAATATCCTTTCTTTTTGAAAAGCATTTTGCGTTTAAGCTTGTACACGGTAAAGACGCCGAGGTGATTTTGATACAAGCTGAGAAGGAAATTCCGTTTGATTAAAGTATATCATATTAAATAGATATTTTCAAGTAAGAAATGGTTTAAAAGG
>JAZRDX010000153.1:0-35355 GCA_045660565.1 Eubacteriales bacterium | reverse complement strand
CATAGTGAAACAGTCTTTTGGAATAACAGTGATTTTTTGAAATAAACAAAGTGTTTAAAGAAAAGGAGGGGTTTATCTGAACGAAGTATTAAAGCGAGTAATTGTTTTTCTTATTTCAATGTGTCCCGTAATAGAGCTTCGCGGAGCAATACCGGTTGGGCTTGAATGGGGACTCGGATTTACCGAAACGATGCTTTTAAGTCTCGGCGGTAATCTGCTTATTATACCTTTTATAGTTCTGCTTTTTAATAAAATTCTCGTAGTTATGAGAAAGGTAAAGCTGACGGAAAAGCTCGCAGATTGGCTTGAAAAGAGAGCGGAAAAAAATTCTGCGAAAATAGAGAATCTTATATTTGTCGGACTTATGCTTTTCGTCGCGATACCGCTTCCGGGAACCGGCGCGTGGACCGCGTCTATGGTTGCGGGGCTTATGAAAATAAAGCTTCATAAAGCGATTATTCCGATAGCGCTCGGCGTTATTATAGCGGCGGCGATAGTAACCGGAGTATATTACGGATTTAAGATTATCATATAAGATAGTTTACAAAAAATATATTTGTCAGCTATTGAAATTTTATGATAGATATGATATAATTACAAACGTAAAAAGCAAAGACAGATATATGACTTTGCGGTCTTATCAAGAGTGGCGGAGGGACAGGCCCTGTGAAGCCCGGCAACCTGCGTAAATTACGCTAACGCGTACCGTGTAAGGTGCCAATTCCGAGGAGATGAGATTTGACAGAAGAAAATTTCTTAAAATCCTCGGAGATTTCCGAGGATTTTTGTTTTGGTGAAGGGGATTCGGGATAATCACAGAGGATTCATTCTTTAAAAACAGCTCTGAAAACAAACCTTACAGCGTGCTTGAATTTTTGTAGGGGAGGATACTATCCTCCCGCTAACCTAAGTATAGGGAAAATATTATCCTCCGACTAACCCAAGTTAAAAATAAAAAACAAATCAATATATATGGAGAAAAAGAAAATGGCAAAGAAAATGTACTTTACTTCGGAGTCCGTTACAGAGGGACATCCCGACAAAATATGCGACTGCGTTTCCGACGCGGTTCTTGATGCACTGCTCGCTCAGGACCCTATGTCAAGAGTTGCCTGCGAGACCACCACTACTACGGGAATCGTTACCGTTATGGGTGAGATAACGACAAATGCAAACGTTGATTATCAGGAAATAGTCAGAAAGACCGTATGCGAAATAGGATACGACAGCGCGGAATACGGCTTTGACGGAAATACCTGCGCTGTGGTAAACCTTATACATAGCCAGTCTCCCGATATAGCTCTCGGTGTTGATAAATCTCTTGAGGCTAAAAAAGGAGAGATGAGCGATGGGCTTGACAACGGAGCGGGAGACCAGGGTATGATGTTCGGTTACGCTTGTAACGATACTCCCGAGCTTATGCCGCTTCCCATCTCGCTTTCCCACAAGCTTGCAAAAAGACTTACAGAGGTAAGAAAGAACCGAACACTTAGCTATCTCCGTCCCGACGGAAAAACTCAGGTTACCGTTATATATGAGGACGATAAGCCGGTAGCGGTTGATACAGTTGTTGTTTCTTCCCAGCATTCCGATAAGGTGGATATGGAGACGCTTCGCAGGGATATTATCGAGCAGGTAATAACTCCTATCATTCCGAAGGAGCTCTGCAAAGGCGAAATGAAGATATTCGTTAACCCCACGGGCCGCTTCGTTATAGGAGGCCCCGTCGGAGACTCCGGACTTACCGGACGTAAAATTATAGTTGATACATACGGTGGCTGGTCGAGACACGGCGGCGGAGCATTCTCCGGTAAGGACCCGACAAAGGTTGACCGTACTGCCGCGTATGCCGCAAGATACCTTGCGAAAAACGTTGTTAAGGCGGGACTTGCCGATAAGTGTGAGGTTCAGATCGCCTACGCGATAGGTGTCGCAAAGCCGGTTTCGGTTATGGTTGAGACGTTTGGAACGGGCAAGGTTTCCGAAGACAAGCTTTCGGAAAAGCTTTGCGAGCTGTTCGACCTCCGTCCCGCAGCTATAATCAAGAGCTTTGAGCTTCGCCGTCCGATATACAGAAACGTAGCGGCGTACGGACACATGGGCAGAGAAGAGCTTCAGCTTCCGTGGGAGAAAACCGACCTTGCGGATAGCCTTCGCGCGGCGTTTTAAGGCGAGCGGCGGTTAAAATAGCGCCAAGCTTTTTGAAAAAACAGGGCTTAAGTCTTTTTACGGACTAAAGCCCTTTTCTACTTGATTTTTTAAAACTTATGTGTTAAAATATAATCAGAAAAAATATGAAAGGAGGCGGAACGCTATGGAGAAAGCGGTAGAAACAGACGGCAAAGAACAGATAAGCGGTGTTATCGAGCATATAACATACCGTAACGAGGAAAACGGATACACGGTGTGCTGTATCTCCGAGGAGGATAAGGCTGACTCGGAAATTATAACACTTGTCGGAATTATGCCTATGGTTCAGGTTGGAGAGACCATTAACGCTATCGGAAAATGGAGCTTTCATCAAACCTTCGGAAGACAGTTTTCCGTCGAGTATTTCGAAAAGCATCTCCCTACGTCCACCTCCGCAATACTTCAGTATCTTTCGTCAAAAACTGTAAAGGGAATAGGCCCGAAAACCGCTACCAAGGTTGTTGCGGCATTCGGCGAAAGTACGTTTGAGGTTATAGAAAAGGACCCGGAGCGCCTTGCAACCGTTCCCGGTATATCTCTTACGAAGGCAAAAGAAATAAGCGAAAGCTTTAAGGAGCAGTTCGGCGTGCGCGCCGTTATGATGTTTTGCCGAGACTATTTCGGACCTGCGACAGCCGTTAAGATTTATAAACGCTTTGGCGGCGCGGCTGTTGATATGATGAAGGAAAATCCGTATATTCTGTGCGATGAGATAAACGGAATCGGCTTTGAAAAAGCGGATAAGGTTGCGCGCAGTCTCGGAATAGAGGGAAATTCTCCGCAGAGAGTACGAAGCGGTATAATATACGTTTTAAACTATAACGCAAACCAAAACGGACATACGCTCGTGCCGAAGGACAGACTTATTGAGCTTTCCGCCGCGCTTCTCGGCGTTGAACCGGAGCTTTGCGAGGACGCTATCGACGTGCTTCTTTTCAGGAACAAAATAGCCGTTGAAAAAATCGGTAGCAGGGAGTGCGTTTATCTTGAAAGATACCGCGATGCCGAGCATTATATAAAGGATAAGCTTGATATGCTTACGGCAACCTGTGTCGGATGCGACACTGACGAAGCGGAGAAGCTCATAGAAAAAATTGAGGATAAGCTCGGAATAAAGTACGACGGTATGCAGAAAAAGGCGATCCTTCATTCGCTTCTTGGCGGTGTGCTTGTGCTTACGGGCGGCCCCGGAACGGGTAAAACAACGGTTATTAAGGGAATCATAGAGCTTTTCAGCGAAATGAAGCGCAGCTTTATACTTGCCGCGCCTACGGGGCGCGCCGCGAAACGAATGACCGAGGCAACGGGAAAAGAGGCTAAAACCATACACCGTATGCTTGAAACCGTTTATAACGGCGAAAGGGAACAGACCTTTGCGCGCGACTCGGATAATCCGCTTGACGAGGACCTTGTTATCGTTGACGAGGCGTCTATGATTGACACGCTTCTGATGGCTTCGCTTTTAAAGGCGGTAAAGCCGGGAAGCAGACTTATACTTATAGGAGACGCCGATCAGCTTCCTTCGGTGGGGGCGGGTAACGTTTTAAGCGAGATTATAGGCTCTGAGCGTTACCGCACTGTAAGGCTTAAAAAGATATTCCGTCAGGCGGGAGAGAGCCTTATAGTAACGAACGCCCACGCTATAAACTCAGGCGAGGATCCGGAGCTGTTCAGTAAGAATAACGACTTCTTTTTCGTGCCGAGAGAGGACGAAAAGGGGATAGCGGACGCGGTGGCGGCGCTGTACGTCAGTCGAATACCTAAAAAATACAAGGCTGATCCCTTTAGTGAGATACAGGTAATAACTCCGTCTCACAGAGGCGCCGCGGGAACGGAAGCGTTAAATATAATGCTTCAGCGACATCTTAACCCGCCCTCCGCGAAAAAAAGAGAGAAAAAATACCGTGAAATTATCTTCCGCGAGGGGGATAAGGTCATGCAGATAAAGAATAACTACGACATAATCTGGAGCAGAGACGGCGAGGACGGGTATGGAATATTCAACGGCGATATAGGTGTCATTATCTCTGTTTTGTACGACGACGAGGCTATGCTTATAGACTTTGACGGTAGGATTACGAGATATGATTTCACTATGCTTGACGAGCTTGAACACGCCTACGCGATAACGGTGCATAAAAGTCAGGGAAGTGAGTACCCGTACGTTATAATCCCCGTGTATAACTGCGGAGACAGGCTTCTTACAAGAAATCTTCTTTATACAGCGGTTACGAGAGCGCAGAGTATGGTCATACTTGTCGGAGAAGCCTCTCTCATTCACAGAATGGTGCAGAATAACCGACACGTTAAAAGGTATACGGGGCTTAAATATATACTTGCGTCCGACGAAAACGAATACGAGGGCATTAAGGGAAAAAGACTTTAAAAAGAGCTTTTCTTTTTAAGCTTTGCAGGGTGAGGTTTTTGCAAAGAAGGGTATTGTTCTCCCGAATAATGGTTACCGATAATACTGAAAACAAAAAGGAAAGTGCTATGGGTGTATCCGATATAGCTAAAAATATCTTAGATCTTATATTTGTTCCGAAGTGTGCCGCGTGCGGCGTAGCGGTTGAAAGCGGCGATGTCTCGCTTTGCGATGAATGTGAGCACGTCCATAGCCTTGAAAGTAAAGGCTTTTGCACAGACTGCTCTATGCCGTATACCTTTTGTCGCTGCCACGTACACTACGGAGACCTTAGCTTTAAAATGTTTCGTGTTACCGGATATAAAACCAATGAGGGCTCCGTTGCAAAGCAGATGGTGCTCGGTCTTAAGGATAACGTTCACCGCGCCGCAGTTGAAAGAATGACGTCCGAAATGGTTCGGGTTCTTGAACGGCGCGCTCCCGACGTTATTGAATACCCGAAAAACGCGGTTATAGTTTTTATTCCGCGAAGCAATAAAGCGAAACGCGATGCGGGACACGACCAGTCGTTTCTGCTTGCTAAACGAATATCGGAGAAAACAGGCATAGAGCTTGCCGACGTGTTTGTAAGCAGAGGAAAAAGAGCACAGAAAACGCTTAATAAAGAAGAGCGAATGATAAATGCCGAGCTTAACTACGATCTTCTCCCCGGTTTATACGATTTTTTAGGAAAGACAGCTATAATAGTTGACGATATTATAACCAGCGGCTCAAGTATGGGAGTTTGCGGCGGAATGCTTATCGGTGCGGGCGCGGAAAACGTGATCTCGCTTGTTTATGCTAAAACCGAAAGATATTAAATAATAAAATCGCGTGTATCTTTAATATTTCTATATTAATTTAAATTACATCTGAATAACCAAACGTATTTATTTAGGGGGATAGGATATGCCTACCGAATACAGTCCGCTTGCGGTAAAACGTAGCGTAACCATAAGAGAGCTTGTCTCATTTTTCTGTAAAACACATAGCTCGGGCTTTGTATTTAAGGGGGAGAGCCATAATTTCTGGGAATTTGTTATGGTGCTTGACGGAAAAGCGGTTATATGCTCGGACAATACGATTTTGGAGCTTGAAAGAGGGCAGGCGGTATGGCACAAACCCAACGAGTTTCACAGTGTGCGCCATGCGGGAACGGGGGAGCTTCGTCTCGGTATCTTCAGCTTCTACGGAACGGTGAACGTTACAGCCTCCAAGCGGTATTTTACCGTAGATGATGACATTCTTTCGCTTTTTGAAGAGCTTAGGGCTGAGGCTGACGGCGTTTTTGAGTTCAGCGACAGCAGAAGCCAGAAGGCGGTTCGTGTAAAAAGCCTGCTTCCCGGGAAAGAGCTTGAAATGCAGATGATAGTAAGCCGACTTGAATATCTGCTTACAAGGGTTTTAAGCGGCAGCAGTGTTCAAAGTCCGCAAAAAATCTCTGCGTCAGAGGAAAATTACCTCAGAATAGTTGAGGTAATACGCGAAAATATTGCTAAGAGAAAGAGCGTTTCCGAGCTTGCCGAGATGTGTAACATGAGCACAAGCAACGCAAAGAGAGTCTTTTCTAAATACGCAGGCTGCGGGATTTCCGCGTACTATAACGAGGCGGTTATAGCTGAGGCAGAAAAAATGCTGCTTAGCGGCAGTGGTGTAGGAGAAATATCCAAATCGCTCGGGTTTGTAAATCAAAACTACTTCAGCAGCTTTTTTAAGCGCATTACCGGAAAAACACCTCTTGAATGGAAAAAAGGAAATAAAGAATAAAAATAAACAATTTAAAGCTTTTGTTCGCAATATGTGTCTTCTGGTTTTTGTGTATATAACAACTTGATAGCAAATTATAACTAAACTAAAGCAATAAATATGTATGCGGTTTTTGAAATATGAAAAAAATTTTACTTTGCAGTGTTGATTTGCCAAAGTCGACGGTGCGGATTTTTAATGATCTTCAATACGATGCTGTATTCGTGCCGAAATGCAGATTTCTTTCTCCTGCGGTAGCGTCTCACCCTGATATATTGTTTTCGGTAATAGGGGAAAGGCAGATTCTTACAGACTGTAACTATTTAAAGGAAAATGAGGCTTTTTTTCAGACACTGGCAGAAAAGGGTGTGGAAATAACAGCCTGTAAACAAAGGCTCTCGGAAAAATATCCGTGCGACATTCTTTTTGACGCGATAAAAACCGATAGGCTTTTGGTCGGGAATCTTAAATATACCGCGCCGGAGCTTTTTGTTGGCAGTGCTAAGGCGGTAAACGTCAAACAAGGATACGCCCTCTGTTCAACACTTTTGATGGAAAACGCGGCGGTGTGCGCAGATAAAGGAATCTGTTCCGCGCTTAGTGAAAACGGATATAACGTTTTGCAGATAACTCCCGGTGATATTCTGCTTGAAGGCTGTGATTACGGATTTATCGGTGGCGCCTCCGCGGTGCTTGAGGATATTAAAACGGTAGTGTTTTTCGGAAACGTGCGCGCGCATCCGGACGGCGAAAAAATCATAAGCTTTTGCAGGGAAAACGGTTATGCGGTGTGCTTTGACGAAAACCTTCCTCTTACCGATTACGGAAGCGTGAAGGTTATATAACAGAAAAAGAGACTTTCTTACTTGAAAGTCTCTTTTTTTATTGCGTTATCCGGAGTCGCCCGCTTTTAGTATATTTGTTTTTAACTTTGTTATTTGAAAAGCTAGTTTGTTGGCTGTAATGATAAATAAATAGTTACTTATTGTTGTTTTCTTCGCTTCTTCGGAGCTGGCCGCAGGATGCGTTTATATCCGGACCAAGTGTGCGTCTTACCGTCGCGTTTATTCCGAGAGAACCGAGCGTTTCGCAGAATTTCATAGCAAAGCGTCGGTTAACCGTCTTATAGTCTCGTTCGCTTACAGGGTTAAGAGGAATTAGGTTTACGTGCAGTGGACCTTTTATATATTTCTTCAGAACCGATGCAAGCTCGTGCGCCGCTTCCCTACTGTCGTTTTTGCCCGAAATGAGTGTGTATTCAAATGATATGCGCCGTCCCGTTTTTTGGAAATAGGTATTGCAAGCGTAAAGCAGCTCCGAAACGCCGTATGTGTTGTTTATCGGCATTATCTCCGAGCGTGCGGTATCATTCGGCGCGTGGAGTGATATTGAAAGTGTTATCGGAAACGCCTCCTCAGCCAGACTAAGTATCTTCGGTACTATTCCGCAGGTTGAAAGGGAAATTCCGCGGTAGCTTATGCCGAGCCCTTCGGGGAGATTTACAAGCTTTAAAAACTTAATGACGTTGTCGTAATTGTCAAGCGGCTCACCTATTCCCATCATTACAACGTGCGAAATCCGTTCATTAAGATCGGCGGACGCCATTATAATCTGACCGAGTAGCTCGGAAGGAAGCAGATTTCTTATTCTTCCGCCTATCGTGGATGCGCAAAAACGGCATCCCATTCTGCACCCACACTGCGAGGAGATACAGATGGAAAGACCGTGTGCGTAGCGCATTACGACGCTTTCGATATGGTTTCCGTCGCTGAGGGAAAAGAGGTATTTTACCGTTCCGTCGATCTTTGATACAAGCTTTCTCTTTATTTTCGGTAGGTTAAGTACTGCGATTTCATTAAGCTCTTCTCGCATTTTTTCGGGAAGAGTGGTCATTTCTGAAAAGTCTTTTCCGCGGTACATCCATTCGTAAATTTGCTTTGTTCTGAATTTCGGGTAGCCCTTTTCGGTGATGAAAGCGGTAAGCTCCTCGGGAGAAAGGCTTAAAACATCTTTTTTTTCGGATAATTCCATAAAAATTCCTTTTATTAGTGTATGTGGATGGTTTTATGAGGTGTGTCGGATCATAATTTTGAAAGCAAGCTTTTCCGTGCGGTCGGGATCAGCTTTGGTGCTGTGTGGTATCCTTTAAATACAGCTTGCTTAAGTATGAAAACAGCTTAGAAGAAGATTGTTTGTCAGTCGATAAGCTTTTCCATTATTACAACGCAGTGGGCGGCAATACCTTCACCGCTACCGGTGAAACCAAGCTTTTCTTCGGTCGTTGCCTTTACGTTAACGTCGCTTTCCGCTACTCCAAAAACGGAGGAAATGTTTTTAATCATATCGGGAATAAACGGTGAAAGCTTCGGTTTTTGAGCGATCACCGTAGCGTCGGCGTTTCCGAGGCGGTATCCGAGCGCTTTTGCCTCTGCGGCACAGGCTTTCAAAAGCTCAAGGCTTGAAATACCTCTGTATTTTTCATCGGTGTCGGGAAAATGCCTTCCTATATCGCCTTTTCCGAGAGCGCCGTAGACGGCATCCATAACCGCGTGCAGCAGCACGTCGGCGTCCGAATGTCCGAGAAGGCCGTATTCGTAAGGTATTTCAATACCTCCGAGAATAAGCTTTCTTTCTTTTACAAGTCTGTGGACGTCGTACCCGTGTCCTATTCTTATGTTTGACATATTAATATCCGTGTCCTGTTCTTATGTTTGATATATTAATATTTGTGTTCTGTTCTTGTGTTTGATATATTAAATCCGTTTAGTCGGTATTAAATGTGTTTTGGGCTAAATAAAGATAAAAATTGCTTTTAATAACCTTTGATTAGAATAATGTTGTTGGATATGTGTTAGATATCGGAGACGGTGTTGCGCATTTTGAATATCGCCTCGGCGAGGAAAACGTCCTCCGGGGTTGTGATTTTGATGTTTTCCTTACCGACGTCTACAAGCTTTACCGCAAAGCCCGCGTGCTCAGCCATGGAGGCGTCGTCGGTAACGGTTATTTTATCCCTTAAGGCAACGTAGGCGGAAGCGCGGTAAATTTCCGTTTCAAATATCTGTGGGGTTGATGCAAGCCAGACGGTGTCTCTTTCGGGGGTATCGGTAACGAGAAGTCGGGAATTTACCAGCTTAACGGTGTCCGTTGCCTTGCAGGCGGCAACAGCGGAGCCGTTCATTACGGCGGCACGCACCGTTTTTTCTATCATTTCGGGGGTTATCAGGCATCGCGCGGCATCATGAACGGCGACGAAGGTAGCTTTTTCGGAGACGTTTTTGAAGCCTTCAAGCGCCGAAAGCTGTCTCGTTTCCTTACCGATTACCGTTTTTCTTATTTTTTTAATGTTGTATTTTTCCGCGATTTCCCCATACCTTTGAAGCTCGTCCCGTTTTACGCAAAGGATGATTTCCTTAATGCTTTTACAGGCGTCAAACGCGAGCAGCGAGCGAACTACGGCAGGAACACCGCCTATGTCAAGCCACTGCTTTGTAACGCTTCCGCCCATACGGGTGCCGCTTCCCGCGGCTAAAATTATTGCCGAAACGTACACTCTTTTCGGTTTTACACGCTTTAGCGCGGAAAATAAAGCGCCGAGTAATTTATACTTTTTCATGCGTTTTCAGTTCCTTTAAAATGCTGACTTTTTACATAGTATAGCATAAATAAAGCTTAAAATAAAGAGAAAACGGCTTTTGTGAATGAAAATTAAATAAATATTAACACATTGGTTTTAAATATTAATTTATAATGTGTTACCATATATTATATAGATTTACTTTATATTAATTAAAGCTTTTGCAATGCAAAATGCCTGTTGACGTAACCTCGAAACGCTCGTTTTGGCGGTTGCGGGTTAGCTCGACGCTATGTTTTTGCCTGTTCAGGCACCGCTATGGCGTCTTGTTACATTTAAATTTAGATTTTATCTCGGGGCAGGCCCTATTTTACCGTGCCGCTCGTGTTATTATATATTTGTATAAACGATATGCGGTTGGTATAATTTTTTTATACCGTTTTCGGCGTGCTCCTACATATAGAAATCTTTCTCAAATTTTAAAAGAAAGGTGATAATACGGTAATGACAGCATTTACTGAACTGTTAAAAAATAAATTTTCGTCGTTTTCCGACTCATATATAAACATTATAATTGCCATAGTTGACATACTTTTGCTCTCCGCGCTCTTTTTCTTCGTTTACAGATTTATCAGAAAAAGAAGAGCCTTTTCAATACTTATCGGAGTTCTTTCGGTAGTTGTTATAAAAGAACTTGCCTTCGTGCTTAAGCTTTCAGCGATTTATACCTTCTTAAACGCTTTCTTTATTCCGGGAATGCTGATGATAGCGGTTATATTCCAATCGGATATTCGCGCTGTTCTTGAAAAAATAGGCGTTCTTATCATTAGCTTTTGCAAAATTGTTACCGGAAAGCTCCGTATGCGTTCGGGTTCGAACGAGGCGGAGTCGATCATAAAAGCAGTTATGAGGCTTTCCGCCACAAAAACGGGCGCGCTTTTGGTTCTTGAAAACAATACGGGTATTGACGATATATGTCAGAGCGGAATTAAAATAAACGCAGCGGTTTCTCACGAGCTTATATGTAACCTCTTTTTCCCGCTTGCCCCACTTCACGACGGAGCCGTGGTTATAAGCGGAAAGCGTATAAATTCGGCGGGCTGCTTCCTTCCAAACTATTCCGATCCGGAGGTTAATTCATCCTTTGGTTCGAGACACAGAGCCGCTATCGGTATGAGCCGCGCAAGTGATGCGGGAGTTATCGTTGTCAGCGAGGAGGACGGAAGGATCTCATACGCCTTTGCGGGAGAGCTTTCAAGGGGGATAGACGAGCAGGCGCTCAGGAAAATACTTGAAAAGTACTACGGTCTATCCGGAAAAAAGGAAAAGGACGGTAAGAGCAAATGAATCATTTAGGTAACGGACAGGAAAAAAAGCTTAAGCATAAGTCCTTTTTAATGCGTTCCGATTCAAGAAGCGATTTTAAAATAAAAACATCTGCGGCTCTTGACGTAACCGCGATAGTTGTAAGCGTGCTTGCGGCTTTTCTCGTCTGGGTTTTTTCGGTAGCACTTTGAAAGCTGCCGTAGGTAAAAATCTCGGTTTGCGACTCTCTCGGACGGGGTTCGGTATGACGCTGTTTCAAGGAGAACGCTGATTCCAAGTAGCGGCAAAAAGGTGAAGATGACGGAAAACACGCGGCTTTAAGCGGCAAAAGAGGCGGTCTATAAAAAGAAAACTGCTAAGACAGAAAGAAACGGTAAAAAAGTGTATTGGATTTTAGTAACTGACATTCGGTTGCCGCTTTCGGAGAAATCCGAGACGGCAACCGAATTTGCACAAAAAAGAGTTATATCGCTGCTTGGAAGACAAAACGTTCTCGGAGCTGAGGTTTACAGACGCTCGATAGACGCCAGACGCAGAGGCAATATAACCTCTGTTTGGTCGGTCGCGGTAGAGGTTTCCTCGCTTCCCGAAAAGGAAGTGCTGCAAAAAGAGGGAATGAGAGTTATCGCGGAGCCGTGCGTAAACGTAAGGTATGGTAGCGAAAGACTTTCGGCACGTCCCGTCGTCGTAGGCTTTGGTCCTGCGGGAATGTTCGCGGCACTGCTTTTAGCGGAAAACGGATACCGACCGCTGGTGCTTGAGCGCGGAGACGACACCGAGGAAAGAATAAAGACGGTTGAAAGGTTTTACACCGAGGGAAAGCTTGATACCGAAAGTAATATTCAGTTCGGAGCAGGCGGTGCGGGAACCTTCTCGGACGGCAAGCTCGTTACAAGAATTAACGACGAAAGATGCAGATACGTTTTAAAGCGTTTTGCCGACTTCGGTGCGCCGAAGGATATAATGACGAAGGCAAAGCCTCACGTCGGAACGGATAAGCTTACGGGTGCCGTTTCGGGGATAAGAGACGAGATTATCCGTCTCGGAGGTGAGATACGTTTTCGCTGCGCGTTCAAAGGAATAGTTTCCGATGCGAGCGGTAACATAACCGCGGTAAAAACCTCGTGCGGAGATATTCCGGCGGGAGCGGTTATACTTGCTACCGGTCATAGCGCAAGAGATGTCTATTCTTATTTAAAAATGACTAATTTCTCCGTCGAAGAAAAAGCGCTCAGCGTCGGAGTAAGAATCGAGCATTTACGCAAAAACGTTGAAAACGCGCTCTTTGGAGAAGAGCTTATGAAAGCGGCGGAGAAGAACAAAAATCTTAGGGAGCTTCTCGGACACGCGGAGTATCAGTATTCCTACCGTGAAAACGACAGAGGTGTATACACCTTCTGTATGTGCCCGGGCGGTGAGGTCGTCGCCGGTGCGAGCGAGGAAGGCGGAGTCGTGGTAAACGGAATGAGCCGCTACGCAAGAGACGGAAGAAACTCTAACTGTGCCGTCTGCGTTTCGGTAACGCCTGCCGACTGTGCGGCGTTTGGAGGAACGATGGAGTTTTGTAGGGCGATAGAAAGAAAAGCCTACGCGCTCGGCGGAGGTAACTACTGCGCACCGATAATGACGGTGGGTGATTACTTAAGCGAGAGCAAAACGCTTCGCGAGCCGTCGTCGGTTATGCCGACTTATATGGGTGGCAAAAACGTTAAGGTCGCAAGACTTGACACTCTTTTCCCTGACTTTGTAAACGGAATGCTCAAAAAGGGAATACGCCGTTTTGGAAAAAGCATGAAGGGCTTTGATGCCCCGAACGCTTTACTTACGGGTGCCGAGACGAGAACAGGCTCTCCGTACAGAATTACAAGACTTGAAAACGGTACTGCCGCGGGATACGGAAATTTCTACCCCTGCGGAGAGGGCGCGGGATACGCGGGCGGTATAACAAGCGCCGCGGTTGACGGAATATCCAGAGCCCAGATTTTAATGGAAAGATACGCGCCGATAGATTAAAAGGCGCGGTATAAAGCGTTTCTGACGAATAAAACGTATATGGAACGCGTGCGGCTTAAGCCGTATAAAGGTAACAAATATAAAGGATTTTAAGTAATGCCAAAGTCAAATAAATGGATTTTAAGGTTCCCGACTGCCGGGGACGACGGGAAGGTTCGGGAAATTTCAGAGAAGCTTTCAATAGGCAACCTTCTTTCAAGACTACTCGTGCTGCGAGGGTACGACACACCGGATGCGGCAAAGAGATTTTTAAGCAGTGAAGCCGAGCTTCTTCATAACCCCTTTATTCTTAAGGATATGGATAAGGCGGTAGAGAGAATACTCAGTGCTGTGGAAAGCGGAGAAAAAATAACGGTATACGGAGACTACGACGTTGACGGAGTAACCTCGGTAAGCTCACTTTATCTGTATCTTTCCGAGCTTGGAGCTAACGTCGATTATTACATACCGAACAGACTTTCCGAGGGCTACGGAATAAACGTTTCGGCAATAGATGAGCTGAAGGCTAAGGGGACGTCGCTTGTAATAACGGTCGATACCGGTATAACGGCGGTAGAAGAGACCGAATACATGAAAAGCATCGGGATTGACACGGTTATAACCGATCATCACAGGTGTCAGAACGAAATTCCTTCCGCCTTTGCCGTTGTTAACCCGAAGCGCCCCGATGACGAATATCCCTTTAAAGAGCTTGCCGGTGTAGGAGTCGTATTCAAGCTTCTCACCGCGCTTGAGTTTTCCGTACAGGAAAAGAAGATTTTCGGTGAGTACGGAAGCGCGCTTTCGCCCGATGAAAGGTGTCGCCGTCTTATAGAAAGCGGTAAAAGTAACTTCCTTGAAAAGATATGCGGAAAATATATTGACCTCGTTGCGGTAGGAACTATTGCGGACGTAATGACGCTTACCGACGAAAACCGACTTATATGCGCGGCGGGGCTTTCGATGATAGAAAAGAAACCGAGAGTTGGAATAGACGCGCTTATCGACCTCGCAACCGATAGAAAAAATCAGAAATTCCCGAAAAAACGTAAGATCAATTCTTCGTTTATAGGTTATACGCTCGCGCCGAGAATAAACGCGGCGGGCAGAGTTTCGGACGCACGGCTCGGCGCTCAGCTTTTCACGTGCGACAGCAGAGCGGACGCGGAGAAAATAGCGGCGGAGCTTTGCGAGCTTAACGTTATCCGTCAAAGTGAGGAAAACAGAATTTCGGAGGAGGCTATGGCTCTCGCCGAAAGAACGCACAATTTCTCCGAAAACCCGGTTCTCGTTCTTGCGGGAGATAACTGGCACCACGGCGTAATAGGAATAGTTTCGTCAAGAATCACCGAGAAATATAATCTGCCGAGCATACTTATTTCGGTTGAGGACGGTATAGGTAAGGGTTCGGGAAGAAGCATTAACGGGCTCAATATCTCCGACGCTCTTGAGGCTTGTAAGGACCTGCTCGAAAAGTACGGAGGACACGATCTTGCGGCGGGGCTTACCGTTAAAGCGGAAAACATTGATGCGCTTCGCGAAAGAATAAACGGATACGCAAGAAACCGCATTAATCCCGAGGATAATGAGGCAACCGTAGAGATAGATCTTGAAATTTTAAGCTCTGAGCTTACTCTTGAAAACGCAGACGAGCTTAATAGGCTTGAGCCCTGCGGAACGGGAAATCCTCAGCCGGTATTCGTTGTAAAAAATCTTCCGATTTCGTCTGTTACCTCAATAGGCGGCGGAAAGCATACCAAGATAACGGTTAAAACCGATAAAGGTGAGATAGATGCGCTTGCGTTCGGTGTTCCGATATGGGAGGCTGATCTCGAAAGAGGAGATACGGCAGATTTTGTTTTCAATCTCGGAATAAACGAGTTCATGGGAAAAAGAAGCGTTCAGCTTCACGTTATCGACGCGAAAATTTCCGAAAACGGAGATTACTGCAAATCGGAATGCGAGCTGCTTAACCGAAAGGAAAAGGGAGAAGTCTTTTCCGCAGAGGACGGAATTTTACCTGACAGAGACGATTTTGCGGCAGTTTACCGCACGGTAAAAGAAATGGCACAGAGCACGCAGTACGTTTCGCTTTACAGACTTCATAAGGCTGTAAAAGCGGCGGGGAGCGAAATGCGAGCGGCAAAGCTGAAATTTTCACTTTTAATTCTGTCAGACGTTGGACTTATCTCGCTTGAAACGCTTCCGTCGGTCTCGCTTTCCGGAACGGAAAACTATAAAATATCGGTTGCGAGAACAACGGAAAAGGTAAATCTTTTCGGAGTTCCGAGATATAAAAATCTGAAAAAGCAGCTTGTATAGCGGTAGCCTGACATTTGATAAAAGCAGGCAGAAACGAAAGTTCAATCAGAAAAAGCTTTTTTAAAGCTTGACGGAGATTTAATATATGACGGCAGTGATTCAAAGAGTTAAAAGCGCGGCGGTAAGCGTTGAGGGTAAAACCGTCGGAGCCATAAATAGCGGACTTCTCATTCTCCTCGGAGTAAAAGAGGGAGACAGCGAGAGGGAAGCTGAAAAAATGGCGGAAAAGATACTGAAAATGCGTATTTTTGAGGACGAGAACGAGAAAATGAATTTCTCGGTAAGCGACGTTAAGGGCGAGATTCTGGTTATATCGAATTTCACTCTCTGCGCGTCCTGCCGCCGCGGAACACGCCCCGACTTTTTCGGAGCGGCAAAGCCTGACGTTGCAAATATGCTTTATGAGTATTTTATAGAAAAAATGAAAAGCAGCGGTCTTAAAACCGAAAGCGGCGAGTTTGGTGCGGATATGAAGATTGATACGTCGCTTGACGGTCCCGTTACCATAATACTTGATTCCGAAAAGGATTTCGCAAAGGCGAACTGAAGAACGCAAAGGACGAAAATTTTTTAAAAATACCCGATGTTTAAATTTTTAAAATTTGGAGATAGTAATGAAACTGTTTATTAGCGGAGATATTAACACGTATTATGCTCAGACGCTCTGTATGATATTTTTCCCGGGAGCTAAATTTTCTGAGGACGAGGAGCTTACGGATTCCTCTGACGTGCTTTCTCTTTCGGTCGTACATAACGATAGCGGAGTAACCGCGACTGCCGAAATGAAAAGTGAGGGAAAATGCGCTTTCAAAGAGCATTTTGAACCTTACAGAGAGGGAATAACCAAGCAGAGAACGGCGAAAATAGCAAGCGGAATAGCTGTAGTTGCCGCAGGAAAGGAAATCTTCAGCTGTACGCCACCGTGGGGAATACTTACCGGTGTCCGCCCCGCGAAAATCGCCGCCGAAATGAGCGCGGCGGGTAAAAGCTACAGCGAGATACGCAAGGAGCTTTGCAGCGAATATTTCCTTAATCCCAAAAAAGCTTCGCTTCTTACGGATATAACGAAAAAAGAAGCGCAGATAATAAAGAAAACCCCTGCCGACAGCTGCTCGGTTTATATTTCCATACCGTTTTGTCCTACGAGATGCGCGTACTGCTCCTTTGTTTCATACTCCACCAAGAGACTTCTTTCGATGACGGACGACTATCTTACACAGCTTTACACAGATATCGACAGAACCTTCGAAAATATAAAAAGACTCGGTCTTAACGTCAGAACCGTGTACGTAGGCGGAGGAACTCCCACCGTTCTGAGTCCTGCACAGATAGGCTCGCTTCTTGAAAAAATAAACTCTCACGTTGACCCTTCGTCGCTCTCGGAGTTTACCTTTGAGGCGGGCAGACCGGATACGGTAACCGCCGAAAAAATGAAGCTGATAGTTGACGGCGGTGTAACGAGAGTAAGCGTAAATCCGCAGACGCTTAACGATATGGTTCTTGAAAGCATAGGCAGACACCATACCACCGAGGATTTTTACAGAGCCTACGACGTTGCGCGTACAAGCGGCATAAAATATATTAACACCGATATGATTGCGGGACTTCCCGGAGAAAGCTTTTCAAGCTTTTCCCGTTCCGTTGACGATATAATAGCGCTTCGCCCCGATAATATAACCTTCCATACCTTCTGCGTAAAGAAGGCGTCGGATTTTCTCCGTAACGGAACCGAGGTTTATTCAAGAACGGGCGGAGAGACGGGTAAGAGCGTTGACTACTCTCAGGTAGCGGCAGGGATTGCCGGATACGTTCCGTACTATATTTACAGACAGAAAAACACGGTCGGTAACTTTGAAAACGTCGGCTACTCGCTTCCGGGTGCCGAGGGACTTTACAATATCTATATGATGGAGGAGGTTCATTCGGTATTTGCCGCGGGTGCGGGAGCCGTTACAAAGCTTGTTGCAAAGGATAAGTCGGTAATAAAGAGAACCTCTATGCCGAAATACCCGTACGAATATTTAAATACGGAAACGTACGGAAAAAATATAGAGGAGCGCGACAGATTTATCGAGGCCTTTGCGAAAGAGCATTTCTAACTGATAAGGAGGCGCGCCTATGATCGCAAAGCTGAAATTTGCATTGGAAAACGAAAAGATAAGCTACGTTAAAGAGTGCGACGGGGATTTTGAAAACCGTCTTGACGCGGTTATGAAGGAGCTGTGTGAGACTGACGGACTTCAGTTCGTAACCCTTTCGGGTCCCACCTGCTCGGGAAAAACCACAGCGTCAAAAAAGATGGTTTCCGAGTTTTCGGAGAGAGGTAAAACGGTAAAAATAATATCCATCGACGATTTCTTCAGAGACAGAACCGAGCTTGAACGCGAAGCCGTAAAATCGGGCGGAAAGCTTGATTTCGATTCCGAAAAGGCGCTTGACCTTCCTGAGCTTTCAAGCTTTATGCACAGTATTCAGAACGGGAAAGGCGCGCGCCTTCCGAGATTCGATTTCGTGCAGGCAAGACGGGTAAAATACGACGATTTTTTTGTAGAAAAGAACGATATAGTTATTTTTGAAGGAATACAGGCTATATACCCCGCGGTTACCTCGCTTATAGAGGAAAAGGACAGAATAAAAAGCTTTTATATCTCACCCCTTGAAAGTCTTACGGTTGGTGAAAGCGTTATTTCTCCGAGAGAGATTCGCCTATGGCGACGTCTTGTAAGGGATTATAAATTCCGCGCGGCGTCCCCCGAATTTTCCTTTCATCTTTGGGAAAGCGTAACCGAAAACGAGGATAAAAATATACTGCCTTACGCGGGTACAACCGATTTCAGTATAAATTCACTTCTCGGTTACGAGCCTTGTATGCTAAAGAAAGATCTTTTCAAGATACTTCCCGAGGTGAAAAAAGAAAGTAAATACTACGAAAAAGCACAGTGGATACTTGAAATATTAAGAGATGCTGACGAAATAAGCGCAGAGTATCTGCCCGAAAACTCACTTTATCATGAGTTTATGTAAAACTTACCTATGGATTTTTGCTGAAAACAAAAAGGAGCCAAAACGGTATTTTCCGTCTCGGCTCCGTTATATAAAGCTCCCTGCGGCAAGGACCGAAAAAGTACACGACCGTCTTGTTTAACGTCCTGTCAAAGCAGCGGGAAGCGAGGTTTTGCCTCTTATTATAATATGGCGCAGGTAAAGTAATGACACCGAGCGCAGACGGCTTTAAAAACGGGAATTTTCGTAAAGAATAATAAAATGGAAAAAACAGCTTTTCGGAAATTTGAAATTTTAAAAATTAAGGTAAATAAAAGCTAAACGGAAAATTTTTATTTTTCCGTATCCTGCTTAGAGTAACAGCGAGACACAGGCTGTGGAAAAAGCTTTGGTATGTGTCGAAAAATAAAATATAAGGAAGAAAAACAATGCTTAAAATATCACCTTCCCTCCTTGCCGCGAATTTTTCCTGCCTTGAAAAGGATATAAAGGCGGTTGAAAACGGCGGCGTAGAATGGCTGCATCTTGACGTTATGGACGGAGATTTCGTTCCGAATATTTCGTTCGGTCCCTGCGTCATTTCGTCGATAAGAAAGATTTCAAAGCTTTATTTCGACGTACATCTTATGATAAAAGAACCGTTGCGTTACATAGAGGACTACAAAAAGGCAGGTGCGGACAGTGTAACCGTTCACCTTGAGGCTTGCTCCGATGTCAGAGCGACACTTATGAAAATAAAAAGCCTCGGAATGAAAGCGGGGCTTTCGGTAAAGCCCAAAACTCCTGTTTCCGAAATAGAGCCTTATATTGACCTTTGCGACCTTATACTTATAATGACCGTTGAGCCGGGCTTTGGCGGTCAGAAGCTTATCCCCGAAACAGTGAAAAAAATAGGGGAGGCGGTAAGGCTTTGTGAAAAGCACGGTGTTTCCGCCGAGATAGAGGCTGACGGCGGTATAACCGAACAGAATATCGGCGAGCTTATAAATGAAGGTCTTACCGTTTGCGTAGCCGGCTCCGCGGTTTTTCGCGCTGAGGATAAGGCGGCGGCAGTTAAAGCGCTGCGCATAGGGTAAACGTCGCTTGAACACCGCGCCGCTGAGAAAAGAACGGCGGTAAAGTCGGTGGAAATTGATGAAAAGCGGCGAGAAAACCGTTACATAGCCCCATTTAAAAAAAGTTTACAAAAAAATGAAATAGATAATAGACAAAAAACGGAAAATGTGATATAATATTTATATAAGAAAACAAATAAAGAATAAAAGGAGAAAACATAATGAAAAAATTAAACGGGTTTTTAAAGTTTTTGATTATATTTGGAATTATAGCATCTGCTGCTGCGGCGGTTGCGGCAATCTTTGCAAGAATGAGAAGAAAGCTTGCGACTAAGGAGGATGAGGCAGACGACTTATGCGACGAGGATGGTTGCGACGGCACCTGCGAGTCCTGCAAGATCTGCTTTGATGAAGAGCTTGATGAGGAAGGAAACATAAAGGAGCAGGACGCGGAAGAAATTATCGCAGAGGTTAAGGAAGAGGCTAAAGAAGAAGCTAAGGAAGAAGCTATCGAAGAAAAGAAGCCTGCAAAAAAGGCGGCTAAGAAATCCACCAAGAAGACTGTAAAGGCTGACGCGGAGGAGAAATAAGACAAAAAAGAAGAACTGCTTTGAAATCAAAACGCATTTCGAGCAGTTCTTTTATTTTACATTTTTATGCAGATTACTGTTACGGTTTTGAAGTTTTGGATAATACGATATGTCTTTTGTGTAAAACAGTAGTGCGGATTTAACGAAAAGGAGAAAAAGAAAATGAATTACGAGATGCTCGGACAAAAGATAAGGGCGTGCAGAAAAAGTAAAAAATACACGCTGGAGCAGCTTGCGGAAAAGCTTGACGTATCGACTACGTTTATAGGACAGATAGAAAGAGCGACGGGAAAGCCGTCTCTTGAAACTCTTGTTAAAATAGCAAGCGCTCTTGAGGTTTCTACCGACGAGCTTCTTTTTGAGGATTTGGGAGAAAAGGCGGCAAGCAGTCATTTTCTGAAAAGGGTAGACGAGCTTACCTCCTCGTTTACTCAAAAGGAGAAAAACATGGTGCTTAGAAGCATTGAGCTTCTGAAGGAAATGAAAAACGGGTAGTGTTAGCGATACCGATTAACTGAAAGCTTAAAAAAATAAAATCAGCGTGCTCTCCAAAATCGGAAAACACGCTGATTTTTTATTCTGTTTTAAAATACCCGTACCGCGATGTTGAAGTATATGAATACCGAAATCGCGTCAACAAGTGTTGTAATTATCGGGGAAGCGAAAAGCGCGGGATCAAGCTTTATCTTCTTTGCAAGCATAGGCAGCATACAGCCGAGAAGCTTCGCGATAACTACGGCGCCGATAAGAGCAATTCCGACTACCATCATTTCCTTTACAAGACCGCCGGGCGTGTGATAGTAAAGCACGTCAAGCACCCAAAGTCTGCCCGCGTTGGCGACAGCAAGAGTTACACCGGCAATAGCGCCTATACCGAGCTCCTTCAGTATAACCCGCCAGAAGTCGCGCAGCTTTATTTCTTCGGTAGCAAGGCATCTTATGATAATTGCCGAGCTCTGAGCGCCGCCGTTTCCTCCGGTACTCATAAGCATAGGGATAAATGAGACGAGAAGCGCACTCAGTACGCTTTCATATTCGGTGATTATAATACCGGTAAGCGTTGCCGAAACCATTAAAAACAGAAGCCATAAAATTCTTTTTCTCGCGTGAACGAGAATGGACGTCTTAAGGTAGCTGTCCTCAAGAGGGGCGACCGCCGCCATTTTCATGAAGTCGTCGTCCGTTTCCTCTTTTATGACGTCCATAGCGTCGTCGAAGGTGATTATACCGACGAGACGGTGCTCGTTATCGGTAATCGGTATTGCGAGGAAGTCGTATTTTTCAATAAGATGCGCGACGTCCTCCGCGGCATCAAGAGTGTTTGACGAAATTATGTTGGTTTCCATTATGCCTTCGATTAAATCGTCGGGAGAGGCGAGCATAAGGTCCTTTGCGGTAACTATTCCGAGAAGAATGTTACTCTGATCGGTAACGTAGCAGGTGTAAATGGTTTCCTTGTTTACTCCTATACGTCTTATTCTCGTGAAGGCATCTTCGACAGTCATATCTTTTCTGAGACTGACGTACTCGGTTGTCATAATAGAACCCGCGCTGTCCTTCGGGTACTTAAGCACCTCGTTTATAACGTCGCGTTTCTCTTTATCCGAGTTCTTTAAAATTCTTTTTACGAGAGAGGCGGGCATTTCCTCGATAATGTCAACCGTATCGTCGATAAAAAGCTGGTCGAGAACAGTTTTAAGCTCAAGGTCGCTAAAGCCTTTTATAAGGTGCTCCTTGCACTCGGCGTCCATCTCGACAAAGGTTTCGGAGGCAAGCTCCTTTGGCAGCACACGGAAAACTACCGTTAAAAGTCCTTCGGGAAATTCCGAAAGAAGCGCGGCAAGGTCCGTGGCGTTAAGCGACGCCAGAAGCTGACGCAGCTCTGCGAATTTGTGCTCAACGAGCAGTGTAAGCGCTTTGTCCTTCATAGTAAGACCGGTCCTTTCTTTGGCTAAGTAAATTTAAGTTACCCGGGTGTGGGTAGTCCGAACATGCAAAAGTGCTCGGAAGCCGTGAAAGGCGACCGCGAAAAAATGTTTTTCACAGCCGCCTCCTTTCAACAAAAGTGGAAAGGGAAGTCGTATAAAGGGCGCGGTGAAGATTTATTTAAAACCGAAAACGAACGGAATGGAGTTACCGCTCGCTTTCGGCGTACTTCGCCCGTCGCCCGATTGACCGCCGTATCCAAAATCCATTCGTTTTCACCTCTTTTTCAGTAAGAATATTCAGAGTCTTTGACGGTGATTTCCGAGGAAAAAAGTCAAAGCCACCATTTTTTATTATACTACTTTTTTTCAGTTTTGTCAATCGGTAATTTTAAAAGTAATATGCCTAAAAATTTTAGCCTTTTTTGGATATTATAACAGTAGTCCGTACTTATAAAAGATGCCCTTAATTTATCTTTTTATACTAAGTTAACCGCCTTTTACTTGACAACTCGTGCTGAAAAAGCTATAATATCTTATGTAAAGACTTCCAAATATGTTAAAAAAAGCCTTAAAACGCGTAAAAAGGGAGATTTAAACTTTTTTTCCGTAAATTAACGGTGGCAAAGCTCGTAAAAATATATTATAATGTAATTAAAGACTTAGAAAGTTGGATTACAAATGGAGCTGCTGCTTATATCGGAAAATAAAATTAAAATTTCACTTACCAAAGCCGACCTCGACGGGTACAGTATAACCTCTGACGATATTGACTACGACAATACCGAAACGAGACGTGTTTTCTGGACGCTTCTTGACGAGGCAAAACGCAAAACAGGCTTTGACGCGGCAAAATGCCGTATATTTATACAGATATACCCCGGACGGGACGGAGGGTGTGAGCTTTACGTTTCAAAGATCAGCCGCGCCGAAAAGGACGAGGAGATTTCCTTAAACGTTTTAAGGGCGCTTTCCAAAATAAATAAGGAAAGTAAAGCAAAAAAGACGTCGGTTTATCTTTTTGACAGGATGAGTGAGCTTATATCGGCGTGTAGGAGATTAAAGGCGCTCGGTTACAGTCAAGGCTCTTCCGCGTACAGCGAAGGGAAAAGCCGATTCTTTCTTTCCGTTGACGGCGACGGGGAAATTTCCGTTATTGAGGAATACGGTGCGCGGCAAAACGCCGAGGAAATAATGCTTTACATAAACGAGCACTGCGAGGCTATATGTATAGGCGACGCGATTACACGTCTCGGAGAGCTGTGAAACCAAAACGGTGGTAAAAACAAGAAAACCGTAGGGGCGAGCATCGCTCGTCCGTGAGATTTTACCATAGAAATAAATTCTTTGTTATAAAATTATGCTTACAACTGAAAGAGTAAAAATAATAAACAAATAAATTATAAAAAGGACGGAAAAACTATGGAGCTTACCTTTGAAGAGCTTGAAGCAAAATGTAAGGGCTGTCATGCCTGCTCGCTTTCGGAGACGAGAACTAACGTCGTTTTCGGTGCGGGAAATAAAAACGCTAAACTTATGTTCGTAGGTGAGGCGCCGGGTGAGACGGAGGACCTTTCGGGCGTACCGTTCGTCGGTCGTGCAGGGAAGCTTTTTGATAAATATTTAGAGGCAGTTGACATACCGAGGGAAAGCGTCTACATAGCCAATATGCTTAAATGCCGTCCCCCGAAAAACCGCGATCCAAAGCCCGAGGAGCAGGACCTTTGTATCGGGTATCTGCGCGACCAGGTAAGACTTATTAAGCCGCGTCTTATCGTTTGTCTCGGCAGAATTTCGGCTATGAGACTTATTAAGCCCGACTTTAAAATAACCGCGGAACACGGCGTGTGGTTTGATAAGGGCGCGTACAGAATGTGCGCCGTTTACCATCCGTCGCTCCTACTGCGCGATCCGCGTAAAAAAGAGGATATGCTTGTCGATATGCAGAAGGTGAAAGAGGAGCTACTGAAATTAGATTAATTTGCCGTTTTCATGCCTTTAAAAATGTACCTTATAAAGAATAACTCCCCCATAACCGAGTATAATAACGGTTATGGGGGAGCTTTATTTTATTTTTCCCTCGGAATAAGGAGAAAAATGCTTACGAAAATCAAGGATAAATTGCTTTTATATACCGTGTTCTTTTTGGTTGGCGGCTGTCTTTACAGTACTATCGAAATAGTGTACCGTCAGCATACCCACATAAGCATGTTTTTTGCGGGCGGCTTATGTCTTACGCTGATAGCTTTCACCGATTATTTAACCCCGAGGCTTTCATTCTTTTTAAAAGCAGTCCTTTGCGGTCTTGTAATAACGGCGGTGGAGCTTGTTTTCGGACTTGTTTTTAACGTGCTGCTAGGACTTGACGTATGGAATTACAGTGGCGAGCCGCTTAACCTTTTCGGACAGATATGCCTGCCGTTTACCCTTATCTGGGTTTTTGTTTCAATTCCCGCTTTGCTTCTTACGAGGCTTACAAGGGAAATGCTGTCGGAAAAAACGTGAAACACGGATTTTGTCGGCATACCTCTCAGCTCAGGGTGGAGTTAGGCTCTCTGAAATTTTTTATTCTGTGAAACGTTGCGTAGTTTGCGTCGTGGTAGTTTCTCGCGAAATTAAGCGCGGTGCGGCTCTGGAAAAGAATATCGTCTCCCTCTATCTCAAAGGCGATATAGTTAAAGCCGTTTTTGGTTCGGTCAAGGTGTCGGTAGTCGAATATATCGGTTACAAGCTCCCAGCTTTCAAGATCCCTTGATTTCATAAGAGAGAGGAGAGAGCGGTCGCGTATCTGTTTTGCGTCAGTTATTCTTGATATTATCGTGTAGTAGTCTCCGCTCACTTCGTCCTTCTTTATCATAAACTTGGACATATTTCCGGGCAGCTTTATCGCATGGGAGTATTTAAGCTGAGCGGACGGGTTTTCCGTGTCTATTTCAAATGCGAGAACAAGCCCGTAGTTAGGAACGGTATTCGGTGTATCGTATCTCATTATGTTTAAAAGACGTCCGTCGGGCGCGACAACGGGAGTACCCTCGATACAGCCGTTGCTGTGTCCTACCGCAACCCCCTTCCAGCCTTCGTCGTATTTCAGCGGGTGGGTGATGGTCCAGCTATCGGCTGAAAGCAGGTCGGCGTTTTCGTCGCAGGACATATACATAGCCGCGTGGTAGCCCTCCTTCCACGCGCCCCATTCGTAGGTAACGTAAAGTCTGCCTTTATAATAAAGTATATTTTGTGGGCTTCTGTGTACCCCCGCTTTTTGGTTACAGCAGGAGCCGCGGAGAAGAACCGAGGGAGCATCAAATGTCATACCGCCGTCGGGTGATTTGCCGATAAGCAGGTCGCCGTACTCGTTTGAAACCGAGATAAGATAAACCTCGCCCTTGTGGATGAACAGCTTTCCCCAGTAGCACGGAAATACGTCGGTAACGTAGTGCCACGTAAGACCGTCGTCGTCGGAACGGAATATAAGGGTAAGGTTTTGCGGGGCGTCAGGTCCTCGATATGATAAAATACTGCACCGAGACGGCTCAAAAAAGCACGCCGTACAGAGAAACTCTGATTAAAAACCGCGTTTTTGAGCTTCTTTCTCACATCTCGGGTGATTTTGATTTCGTGTCCGCAAAGCGAGACGTAAAGGCTGTGCCCGAAAGCGATGTGCGTCTATTTAAGGCAAAGCAGTTTATTAAGGATAACCCAAACGTATTTGCGGGTTGTAAGGAGCTTGCGATGTACTGTAACGTAAGCCCAAAGCAGCTTAACCGCATTTTTGTTAAATACGAGGGGGTTCCTCTGCTTAAATATATACATAATGAAAAGCTTATGCAGGCAAAGGAGATGCTTTTTACAAAAAAGGGAAGCCTTTCCGAGATAAGCGAAAATCTCGGATTTTCCAGCGTTTATTATTTTTCAAAATTTTTTACCGACAGAGAGGGCTGCTCTCCCGGCGCGTTTAAAAAATTAAACGGAAAATGAGAAAAGGCGGGTGTTTTTTTGAGCGTTAACCGCGGAAAACAGCGTCGCAGTAAACAGAAAGCCGCAGTAGCTACGGCAAATTAAACTAAACTAAAATTCTTTTTATGTCAAAAAGTAACAAGATTATCTTGGTTTCGACATAAGTTTTTGAAAACCGTTGATTTTTAAGTAAAAATATGTTAAAATAATAGTTAATAAAACTCTTTTTGATAAGAAAGGAACACAAAAGATGAAAAAGTATTTGAAATACGTTATCGCTTTTGCCTGCGTTCTCGCTGTTCTTATCGCTGCGGGAGTAACCTGCGCTGTGTGGGGTGTATCCACACATAACGTAGACTGTCCCGACTGCGGTGGACTCGGTTACCTGCTTTGCGATAACAGTGCGGCAGACTGCGAGGTCTGTAGCGGTGCAAAGACCTATGACTGTGAGACCTGCGGCACTACCGGTCAGGTTTCAGCTGACAGCGATCTCTACGCAACCTTCTGGTCGCTTATTCCTCCCGTTATAGCGATATTCCTCGCGCTTATTACCAAGGAGGCGTTCTCCTCTCTGTTCGTAGGAATCGTCGTCGGAGGACTTTTCTACGCAAACTTTATGCCGGTAGGCGCATGGGATTCGGTAATCAATAACGGCTTTATCGCCGCTCTTGCCGACTCATGGAACGCAGGTATCTTCATATTCCTCGTTCTGCTCGGAATTATAGTTGCGCTCGTTAATATGTCCGGAGGTGCGGCGGCGTTCGGACGCTGGGCAACCAAAAACATAAAGACGAGAGTAGGCGCTATGCTTGCTACCTTCGTTCTCGGAGTTCTTATCTTCGTTGACGACTACTTTAACTGCCTTACCGTTGGTTCGGTTATGACACCCATTACCGACAGACATAAGGTTTCCAGAGCAAAGCTTTCCTACATAATCGACGCGACTGCGGCACCTATCTGTATGATAGCTCCCGTTTCCTCTTGGGCAGCGGCTGTTTCCTCTGTTGCGGAGGAGTCGGGCGTATCCGGCATCGCGCTGTTCTGTCAGGCAATACCTTATAACTTCTATTCGCTCCTTACCTTTGTTTTCGTAATCGGACTTGTTCTTCTTAAGCTTGACTACGGCCCGATGAAGCTTGCGGAAATGAATGCTCTCGTTAACGGTGATCTCGGCGCACTCGAGGCTCCTGTGGAAGAAACCGAAGAAAAGAAGGGAATACTTCTTGACCTCCTTCTTCCCATTATCGTTCTTATCGTATTCTGTATTCTCGGAATGATCTACGTAGGCGGATTCTTTGCAGGCGAAAATCTTATCGACGCTTTCGGTAACACCGATGCTTCCGTAGGACTTCCTTATGGCGCTATGATAGCACTTATCATTACAGTCGTTTACCTTATCGCACGCAAGGCAATAACCTTCAAGCAGGCGATGGAAGCGGTACCGAAGGGCTTTATCGCAATGGTTCCTGCTATACTTATTCTTACCTTCGCTCTTACCCTTAAGAACATGACCGGACTTCTCGGTGCCGACGTATTCGTTGCGGGCGCTATGGAAAACGCCGCTGCGGGACTCAAGAACTTCCTGCCGGCTATCATATTCCTCGTAGCTTGCTTCCTTGCGTTCTCTACCGGTACGTCCTGGGGAACCTTCGGAATCCTTATTCCGATTGTAACCGCGGTATTCCCCGCAAACGATATTCTTTATATCATCGGTATCTCGGCATGCCTTGCCGGTGCTGTTTGCGGCGACCACTGCTCTCCTATTTCCGATACCACCATTATGGCAAGCGCGGGTGCAAACTGCGACCACGTTACGCACGTTTCAACCCAGCTTCCTTACGCTATCACCGTTGCGGCGGTATCCTTTGTATCCTACATCTTAGCAGGATTTATCCGCAACATCTTCATTGTTCTTCCTATCGCTATCGCGCTTATGGTAGTAACACTCTTCGTTATTAAAACGGTAGTAGCTAAGACGGAAAAGAACTGAACCTAAGCAAAACAAAAAGCCAAAGAGCGAAAAGTCTCTTTGGCTTTTTATGTTGTTTTGAGAAAAACGGGAGAAGTAAACCCCTCCCCTACGTCAGAAAAGCTTAATATCTGTGTTATTGAAAAGCTTTTTTAAATGTGAAACAAATGATTTCACCTAAGTAAATCCTTATTTTAACGTTATAATGTTATCAGTATACCCGTTAAACTGCTCTGTGTCGTGAGTTACAGCAATAACCGTCTTTCCCTCACAGTATTTTTTGATTACTTCAAGGCTTCTTTTTTCGCTTTCCGCGTCAAGTCCCTGAAAAGGCTCGTCAAGTATAATAACGTCTCCGTCCGCCATAAGCGCACGCGCTATCGCTACGCGGCGGCTCATTCCCCCCGAAAGCTCGCTCGGGAATTTTTTTGCGGCATCACTAAGCGAAAGCTCTGAAAGGAGGGAGCGTGCCTTTTCCTTTTTGCCCTTTTCATCGCTTACAGCGGCTACGTTTTCCTCCGCCGTAAGCCACGGGAAAAGTCTGTCCTCCTGAAAAAGATAGACCACCCTTTTGTTTTCAAGTCCGTTTATCTCACCCGCGTCCGCCTTTTCAAGCCCCGCGAGCATTCTCAGCAGCGTTGTTTTACCAATGCCCGACGGTCCGACCAAAAGCGTAACCTTTCCGTGTTCGATAAAGCACGAAAGGTCGTTTATGACCGGTTTTTCGCCAAAGCTTTTAGAGAGGTTTTCTATCTTAATCCCGTTCATAGCGCCTCCGTGTGTGTTTTTTTACTTTCCCGGCGATAAGCTTGACAAGAGCTTCCATTCCGACGCTGAGCAGTACGACGGTAACCGTCCATGCGAGTAGCTCCGCGCTTTCGAGGTAAAGGTTTGAAAGATAAAGCTTTTCGCCTACCGAGTCCTTTGTAACACATAAGACCTCAGCCGCGACGCTTGATTTCCACGCAAGTCCGAGAGAGGTAAGCGCGGCGCTTGCAAAATAGGGGAGCGCTGAGGGCAGGTATAGCAGAGTAATCTTTTTCCGCAGTGAAAAACGGTACATGTCCGCCGCTTCGAGCAGTCTTACGTCAACGTTTTCAAGCCCCGTAAGTACGTTTGAATAGACTATCGGGAAAACCATAAGAAACGCGATGAAAACGGGAACGCTGCCGGAGGGAATCCAAAGCACCGCAATAAGTATAAACGATGCTACGGGTGTGGCTCTTACTATTCTGATAAGCGGAGCGAGGAAAACCTTAAGCGGAAGCAGAAGATAGCTTAAAAACGCACCCGTAAGTCCTGCGAGCGCACCGATTATAAAGCCGGAAAGGACGCGCAGAAGCGAGAGCGCGACGGTTACGAAAAATCCCTTTTCCGTTATTATTTCGAAAAGCTTTTTCAGCACCGAAAGAGGGGAGGGAAGTATGAAATCATACCCTACCCTGTGCGCGGCAAGCGCCCATATTCCGAGCCATAAGACGGTAGCACCCGTCGCCGTTAAAGCAGCAACGGAGGCGGGGCTTTTAAATAGATTTTTTGGTGATTTCTTAGAGATTTTTTTATCCATATCCGTTGTTTAAATTTGTATTATACGTAGTAGAAGTCCTTTTCGGGGAGCTTTCCCTTTATCGAATCGGCGTTTGCCGTAAAGAGAACGTTAAGCATTTCTGAAACGTCCTTTTTCATTTCTTTACCGGTAAGGCAGGTGATTCCGCTGCGTTTTATCGAGTCCGCTGCGATTTTCGCGTTTGCGAGCAGTCCGTATTCAACGGTAAGCGCGGCAGCATCGGCGGCACTCGCCTCGTCGGTCATAAATCCGATGGACGCCTTGTATTCCTTAATGAAGTTGTCAAGCGCTGCCTTGTGATTTTCGGCAAAGCTCTTGTTAACGACGAGAACACCCTGTATAAGCTTTGTGTCGGAAACCTTGTTCCATTCCTCGGTTACGTTAAAGAGAAGCTTAAAATCGGTTTGTTTAAAAAGTGTTGCGGTGGTTGCGGGTTCGGGAAGCATAGCGACGCCGCCCTCCGTTGCCGCGCCTGCCGCAGCCTTCGTGCCGTCGGCGTAGAATTTAACGGTAACGTCGGTGCCGGGGGTAAGTCCGTTCTTGGTTAAAACATAATTTAAAATATATTCCGGAGTTGCCGCCTGACCTGTCGTGTGAATGGTTTTACCCTTTAAATCCGCAATAGTAGCTATATCCTCTTTGCCGATGATCGAAAGAACACCGAGCGCGTTTGCGGCTATAACCTGAACCTTGCCCGTTTCGTTGTAGAGAGATGCGGCGGTGTTGATCGGGAGCGCGGCAATATCAACCGTTCCGTTTATAATGTCGGCGGTGAGGTTTTTAACGTTTGCCGTCTCATAGAAGGAGATGTTGTATTTACCGGTGGTTATCTTGTCGTCGGAGTCCTTTTTGAGCTTTGACGCTCCGATTCCGGTCGCGCCCTTAAGAACGCCGATTTTGATTTCGGTGCTTTCAATATCCTTTTTTCCGCCGCAGGATGCGAGAGAAAGCGGGAAAACAAGTGTAAGGCAGAGAAGAACGAGTAAAAGTGATTTCAGTTTTTTCATGGTGAAATGTTCCTTTCTTTTTTATATTTTTATTAATTATTTACCTGCCCTCAGCGGCTTCTGTCAACGCCTTGAAGTCAAGAATTATAATTTCATTTTTTTCATATTTTATAATTTTTTTATCGGTAAGGGTGTCAAGTGCGCGGTAAAGCGAGGCGCGTCCAATGTCAAGCATGTCGGCAAGGTCGGTTTTGGATACACCGACGTCCACGCGTCCGCTTTTTGACTCGTCAAGCGAAAGAAGGTGAAAGGCGAGCCTTGCCTCCGCGCTTCCCGAGGTATATGCCTTAACGCGGTTGTTTAAAAACTGTATTTTTGCGGTTAAAAGACGAATGTAGTTTTCGGCAAAGCCGGTATTTTCGGCTACAAGCCGCTGCATGGTCTCGCCGCTTATGAAAATTACCGTCGCTTCCTTGATCGCCTTTATAAAGGAAAGACTTTTCGTCTTTTCGGTAAAAAGAGACGCTACTCCGAGGATACCGCCTGCCTGAACCACGCGCATAAGCAGCTCCTTGTCTCCGTTTTTCTTTGTTACCGAGACGCTTCCCGAAAGCACGATCTTGACAAAGCGGCCTTCGGCGGTCGGGGCTATTTCCTTTCCGGGTGCAAAAACCGAGGTTTCGCTTTTTGTGATAAGCTCTGAAATTTCTTTATCGTTAAGTGTCGAAAAAAGCGGGATTTTTTTAAAAATCTCTGTCTTTTTTTCGTCAGTCATCGGCGTTCCTCCTTTCGCAGACGATTGTATTTCAAAAATAAACTGTCTCATTTGAGACAATTATAACATATTTTTAGGTAATTGTCAATATGGTTTTCTGTTTTTTTGTAATAAATTTCCGTGGGCAGGCAACCGCCTGCACGGTTATAGCCGCGATGTAAGATGCAGTGGAAAATCGCGCAAATACGGTTTAGGAGAGCATTTTGGAAAAAACGGCGGGAGCAAGCCCCCGCCCTACGGACATAGGTGTAGCAGAAATCAAGAAAAGGAACATAAAAAATCAAATATTCGGTGTTTTTGCGGAATGTTTGGTGGAACGTGGGAGCACGCTGTTGCCTTTAATATAAAAATAAATAAATGAAATTTTTAAAAACCACTTTACACGCAAGGAAAAATATGATAAAATATATTTCGGCGCGGATTTTTCGCCGAGGTTAACGGCTGTAAAATAAAAAACGTCCGCGAAAGTGATTTTATGGAAAACAAAATGAGACTTGATAAATTTCTGTCCGTTACCAAAACGGCAACTCGCTCCGAAGCCGCAAAGGCGGCTAAAAACGGCGGCGTTACCGTAAACGGAGTAGTAGAAAAGAATACAGCCAGAAGCATAGATGCGGAAAACGATAAAATCTGCTTTTTCGGCGCTCCGGTTATCTACCGACGTTATACTTGGATTATGATGAATAAGCCCGCCGGTATCTTAAGCGCGTCAAACGATAAAAAGGAAAAAACGGTCGTTTCAATACTTCCGCCTCCGCTTAACAGTATGGACCTTTTTCCTTGCGGCCGTCTTGATAAGGACACAGTCGGTCTTATTATGATTACCAACGACGGAGAGCTTTCACATAAGCTGCTCTCTCCCAAAAAACACGCCGAAAAGGTTTACTTTTTTAGGCTTTCCTGCCCGTACGACAAGACTGTTGGTATAGAAAACGGCATAATGATGGACGGAAAGCTGACAAAGCCCGCAAAGATAGTGATGAAAAACGAGCTTGAGGGCGAGATAACTCTCACAGAGGGTAAGTACCACCAGATAAAAAGAATGTTCGAGCGCGCGGGCAGTGAGGTTGTATACCTTAAACGGCTTTCATTCGGTGGGATAAGCCTTGACGGTACGCTCTCTCCCGGTGAGTGGCGTTACCTTACCGCTGAGGAGGAAGAAACGCTAAGAAAAGCGGCAGAATAGCCGATAAATCAAGTTAGGAATGTTGATCTTCAATATTTTTATATAACCCAAGTGCAGTAAAAATTTTACCCGGAAAGGAAACAAAAATGGACATTATACAGAAGCTTACAGAGGAATTTAAGTTAAAATACGAACAGGTCGAAAAGACCGTTGCTCTTATCGATGAGGGAAATACAATCCCTTTTATCGCACGTTACCGTAAAGAGGTTACAGGCTCTCTTGACGATACGGTGCTCCGCGATTTAAACGACCGTCTCGCATATCTCCGCAGCCTTGATAAAAGACGCGAGGAGGTTCGCGCAGCTATTACCGAGCAGGGCAAAATGACCGACGAGATAAACGCTGCTATTGATAACGCCGAGATACTTACCGAGCTTGAGGACATATACCGTCCGTTCAAGCCGCACAGAAAGACCAGAGCGTCTATCGCGAGAGAAAAGGGACTTGAAGGCCTTGCCGAGCTTATTATGAAGCAGGAAAAGGAGTATTCTCCATCTATTGAGGAGGCTGCTGCCGAATATATAAATGAAGAAAAAGGGGTTCTTACAGTCGAGGACGCTCTTCAGGGTGCAAACGATATTATAGCAGAGGATATTTCCGATAACGCTGAGTTCAGAAAAGAAATCAGAGCGATAACCTTTGAGTTCGGAGTTCTTACCTCTAAAAAGGCAAAGGACGAGGATTCTCCGTACAGCACCTACTATGAATTTGCCGAGAAGGTTAAAACGCTTCCGGGACACCGTATACTTGCCATCAACAGAGGCGAGAAGGAGGAGTTTTTAAAGGTTGACCTTGAAATCTCCGAGGACCTCGTACTTAACTATCTTTTCGGTGAGGTTATAACCAATACCAAGAGCCCCGCGTATAAGTACGTTTCCGCCGCTACGGTAGACAGCTACGAAAGACTTATCGCTCCCTCTATTGAAAGAGAGATAAGAAGCCAGCTGTTCGACGACGCGAGCGAGGGCGCTATAAAGGTTTTCGCTAAAAACTTAAAGCCGCTTCTTCTTCAGCCGCCCGTTAAGGGTAAGGTTGCCCTCGGACTGGACCCCGGCTTCCGTACGGGATGCAAGCTTGCTGTCGTTGACGCGACGGGTAAGGTTCTTGATACCGCTGTTATCTTCCCGACCATAAAGTCCGACAGAAGATACGACGAGGCTAAGGTAATAGTAAAGAAGCTTCTTAAGAATTACGGCGTTGAGATAATCGCTATCGGAAACGGAACTGCGTCCAGAGAGAGTGAGCAGTTTATCGTCGAGGTTCTGAGAGAAACGGATACCAAAGCCAAATATATGATAGTAAGCGAGGCGGGTGCGTCGGTTTACTCCGCATCCAAGCTCGGCGCAGAGGAGTTCCCCGATTTCGACGTAACCCAGAGAAGCGCGGTTTCTATTGCAAGACGTCTTCAGGATCCCCTTGCGGAGCTTGTTAAGATTGAGCCTAAGGCAATAGGCGTAGGACAGTATCAGCACGATATGAAGCCCGCAAGACTTGACGAGGCTCTTACGGGAGTTGTCGAGGACTGCGTTAACAGCGTCGGCGTTGACGTAAACACGGCGTCTTATTCTCTCCTTTCTTACGTTTCGGGTATCAATACGAAATGTGCAAAGAGCATCGTTGCATACCGCGAGGAAAACGGTGAATTTAAGTCAAGAACGCAGATAAAGAAGGTCAAGGGTATCGGAGACAAGGCGTTTGAGCAGTGCGCGGGATTCTTACGTATTCCCGGAGCAAAGGAGATACTTGATAACACCGGTGTTCACCCCGAATCCTACGATGCGGCGAGAAAGCTTCTTGACACCTTTAATTATACCGAAAAAGATATAGGAACGGGTAAGCTTACCGAGCTTCGCAAGAGCATCAAGGAATACGGAACCAAGAAACTCTGTGAGGAAATAGGCATAGGTGAGCCCACCTTAAACGATATAATGGACGAGCTTGAAAAGCCCGGACGCGATATCAGAGACGGACTTGAGCCTCCGCTGCTTCGCGAGGACGTTCTTTCCATGGAGGACTTAAAGCCGGATATGATCCTTAAGGGAACGGTAAGAAACGTTATCGACTTCGGTGCGTTCGTTGACATAGGCGTTCATCAGGACGGTCTTGTACACGTTTCACAGATAAGCGATAAGTTTATTAAGCATCCGAGCGAGGTTCTTTCGGTAGGAGACGTCGTTGAGGTCAAGGTTCTTTCCGTTGATTTAAACAAAAAGCGCATCGGACTCACAATGAAATTAAAGGCCTGATATTTAAAAGAGGTTAAAACAAAAAGTCTTGGTTCTAATTTATTAGAATCAAAAAGAGTGATAAATACCCAAGAAATGTGCAATGGTTGACTCTTTTGGGTATAATGCACAATTTTAAAAATAAAAGTTTGGGTAACTCACCACTTTATTTTTTCTTAAAAATTTGATACAATATTATACAAGTAAAAATGTATTTTGCCAAATCCGAAGGTTTTCGGATAGGTTAAAATCAACCATAGGAGGTTTTATAAAATGGCAAGTCTTTCTTTTAAGCATATTTACAAAAAATATCCCGGCGGAGTAACCGCGGTTTCCGACTTCTGTCTTGAGGTTAAGGATAAGGAGTTCATCATTCTCGTTGGACCTTCCGGATGCGGAAAAACCACTACTCTCCGTATGATTGCGGGACTTGAGGAGATCACCGAAGGTGAGCTTCACATCGGCGATACTCTCGTTAACGATATCGCTCCTAAGGACAGAGATATAGCGATGGTTTTCCAGAACTACGCTCTTTATCCTCACATGACCGTTTTCGATAACATGGCATTCGGACTTAAGCTCCGTAAGACTCCGAAGGAAGA
>JAZRDX010000152.1:0-5940 GCA_045660565.1 Eubacteriales bacterium | reverse complement strand
GGGTGGCTTGTTGTCCTTTGCATGGCTGGCAGGCCAATTCAAAACGCACTTGTGCGTAGCCAGTAACGTTTAGGGCTATGCCCGAAACTGAAATACCCCCCGTTATACGGGGGGATTTTAATTTTTAATTATTTTTGTATTTATCCATTTCGAGTAAAATGTGATAGATACGCTCTTGTTCTTCTTTGGTTTTCTCTGAAAGAAACTCGTAGCATTTAAGCGGAATATCATTCGTTTCTTTATCTTCTGCGCCAAGCTTTTCGAATAACCTTGAAAGCGAAACTCCTAAAGCTAATGAAATTTTTTCAACGCTTTCAACTGTTGCGTTTTTCTCTCCGCGCTCGATTTGACCGATGTATGTTGGATGACATCCGGCAAGCTCCGCAAGCTTTTCTTGGCTAAGTCCTTTAGCTGTTCGGTAGCTTCTTATTCGATGTCCCAAAAACTTTGTAATATCACTCATAATTCCACCTGCTTTTGTTTACTGTATATAGTCTATAGGTGTTTAAATAAAAATTCTATATACTATTGATATTATTCGCGAAATATGGTATACTATGAATATTAATTGCGTAAAAAGTATGCTTATAGTAGTGAATGAGGGGGCAGGAAAATGGGAATTTATACGGTTTCTTTGTTTGGACATAGAGAGATAGATAACTTTCGGAAAATAAACGAAGCGCTTGTTCCGATTATAAAAGAATTAATATACACAAAGGATCACGTTATTTTTCTCGTTGGTCGTAACGGAGAGTTTGATGAATATGCCGCATCAATTATTAAAAGCGTGCGGAAAGAAATCGGCAAGGATAATAGCGAGATAGTATTAGTGCTTCCGTATACCGTAGCGGACATTGATTATTATGAAAAATATTATGACGGTATTATAATTCCCGAAAGCGTGTACGGTGTACATCCTAAATCTGCGATTACAGTAAAAAACAAATGGATGGTAGATCGGTCTCAGCTAGTGATTGTTTATGTGGAGCGTGATAAAGGCGGGGCGTGTTTAGCTGGGAAATATGCAGAAAAGGCAGGAAAAAAAGTAATTAATTTATGTCATTTATAATTTCCTTTCGAATGAGCGTTTTTTGCGCAAAAATCAAAAAAATTAAAAAGAGCGGTTTTTAACCGTTCTTTTTATATATTAGAGCTTTTATTGTTTTACTTCGATAAAATGATATTTTACCGTACCGAAATCACCTTCTGGATAGCTCGGCTGCCAGCCTGCGTTCATAAGCGTTCTTCCGCATAAGTTTCTGTTAAGCTCCGGAACGTGATATATCTTGTTCTCGTCAAGTCCCGCGGCTTTAACCTTGTGTATCTGTCTGCTTACACGAGCGGTTCTGGGGTAGCATACCGTCTCCGCAAAGGATTTGTCCTTAGAAATATATCCGAATTTGTTAATTTGAAATGCGTAGCTAAGATCTTTTCCGTCAAGAAAGAAAATTTTTTCTCGCAATAGGTTATCGGTATTGTAAAGTTCTCCGTTTCGCTGCGTTAAAGCAGCTATAAAAATTATGATGGATTTTGAAGTCAAATGCGCTGTGAAAATATGCTTTATCTTACATTTAATATTATATAGTAGCTTAGGGAGTTGTCAAGAGAGTAAAGCGGAAACGCAAAAATATAATATAAGCTCGGAATGTATTTTAAAATACTTTTCTTTTTATTGGACTAATTCGAAAAGAATTTGTGAATTTTAATCTGTAAAATTTTTCTTTTTTTTACAATTTATTTGCATTTTATGTAAAAATAAACAAGAAAACCCTTGACAAGCATTAAATATTATGTTATAATCTTAGCGTATACATTTAAAATAAATATTTTTATTAAGAAAGGGGACGCGAAAATGGCAGAGATTAAATACGAGGTAGTAAAAGAGGTTGGAGTTCTTTCCGAGACGGGAAACGGCTGGAAGAAGGCTTTAAATCTTGTAAGCTGGAACGAAAGAGAACCTGTTTACGATATCCGTACGTGGTCTGACGACATGGAGAGAATGGGTAAGGGAATTACGCTTACGGCTGCTGAGATAAAAGAGCTTAAGAACGTTCTTGCATCTATCGACCTTGACTAACCGATAAGCCACAGGGTTAGCGCGACACTTTGTAAAACAAAAACCGCAGACTTATATCTGCGGTTTTTGTTTTGGAAAATTACACGTAGGCTGAAAAATGCGTTGTTTTTTATTCGACATAATGAGTAGGAGAGCGCGGCAGTGAAAACATAAAGTCGAAAATAAATGAAACGGTTTGTAATTTGTAAAAAAATGATAAGTAACTAAATTATTAATTTTTGCGTTTAGGGATTGAAAAAAAAAGACGTTTGTGATATAATATCCACGATATAAAAAATATTAACTTTTATTAGGAGGAAATGTTATGGCACTTACACCCGAACAGATAGCGAAAAAGACAGAAGAGCTTAAAACGTTTATCGAAGAGCATAAGAGTATGCCCGGACCGCTCATGCCCATCATGCAGTACGCTCAGGAATCTTTTGGTTATCTCTCACTCGAAACCCAGTTACTTATAGCTGACATGCTCGGAATCCCGGTTACGGAGGTTTACGGCGTTGCTACCTTCTACGCTCAGTTCTCGCTTCAGCCTAAGGGCGACAACATTATAAGCGTATGTCAGGGTACGGCTTGCTACGTTAAAGGCGGAGCGGCGGTTCTCGCTGAGGTAGAAAAGGAACTCGGCATCACCTCTAATGAAACAACAGCAGACGGAAAATTCACCATTCAGGATACCCGTTGCCTTGGATGCTGCGGACTTGCTCCGGTTATGACCATAAACGAAGACGTTTACGGTAAGCTTACTCCGGACATGATAAAAGACATCCTTGCAAAATATTGATTAGGGAGGGTATAAAAATGACGTTAGAAGAACTTAAGAAAATACAGGCGGAAGCTCTTCCTCAGATCAGCATGCGCCATACACACAAGGTAGAAGAAAATACCAAATATAAGAGACAGGTTCTCGTTTGCGGCGGTACCGGATGTACTTCCTCCGGCTCCAACAAGCTTATCGACGAGTTTAAGGCTCAGCTCGCCGCAAGAAACCTTACCGATTCCGTTCAGATAGTCCGTACCGGTTGCTTCGGACTTTGCGAGCTCGGACCTATCGTTATCGTTTATCCGGAAGGCGTATTCTACGCACAGTGCCAGATAGAAAACGTAGAGAGAATAGTTGAAGAGCACATCGTCGGCGGAAAAATAATAGATGACCTCGTTTATCACGAGAAGACCACCGGAGAGGTTAAGGAAAAGCTCTTCGATATGCAGTTCTACAAGAAGCAGGAGCGTGTTGCGCTCAGAAACTGCGGAGTTGTTGATCCCGAGGTTATCGAGGATTACATCGCGTTCGACGGTTATCAGGCACTTGCAAAATGTCTCTTCGAGTATAGCCCCGAGGACGTAATCAACATTATGCTTGATTCTGGACTCAGAGGAAGAGGAGGCGCAGGCTTCCCGACCGGTCTTAAATGGAAATTCGCATCCGGCAACAGAGGAAACGTTAAAAAGTACGTTTGCTGTAACGGAGACGAAGGAGACCCGGGAGCATTCATGGACCGTTCCGTCCTTGAAGGAGATCCCCACTCGCTTATCGAGGCTATGGCTATTGCCGGTTACGTTATAGGCGCAGATCAGGGATACATTTACGTTCGTGCAGAGTACCCGATCGCTGTTAAGCGTCTCGCGCTTGCTATAAATCAGGCAAGAGAGATGGGACTGCTCGGAAAGAATATCTTCGGAACCGATTTCTGCTTCGATCTTGAGATAAGACTCGGTGCGGGAGCATTCGTTTGCGGAGAGGAAACCGCTCTTATGACCTCTATTGAAGGTAAGAGAGGAGAGCCGCGTCCGCGTCCTCCGTTCCCTGCGGTAAAGGGTGTATTCGGAAAGCCTACCGTACTTAACAACGTTGAAACCTACGCGAACATTCCTCAGATCATACTTAAGGGTTCTGATTGGTTTAAGTCTATGGGTACCGAAAAGTCTAAGGGTACTAAGGTATTCGCGCTTGGCGGTAAGATAGTCAACACCGGACTTGTTGAGGTTCCGATGGGAACCACCGTAAGAGAGATCATCTTCGATATCGGAGGCGGTATCCCGAACGGTAAGAAGTTCAAGGCAGCACAGACCGGAGGTCCTTCCGGCGGATGCATTCCCCCGTCTCTTCTTGACACTCCCGTTGACTACGATTCCCTTATGGCTATCGGCTCCATGATGGGTTCCGGCGGACTTATAGTTATGGACGAAGATAACTGTATGGTTGACATCGCAAAATTCTTCCTTGAGTTTACCGTTGACGAATCCTGCGGTAAATGTACTCCCTGCCGTGAGGGAACAAAGAGAATGCTTGAGCTTCTCAATAAAATCACCGACGGTAAGGGCGAAGAGGGCGATATAGAAAAGCTTGAAGAGCTTGCTAACACCATCAAGACGTCTTCGCTTTGCGGACTCGGACAGACCGCTCCTAACCCTGTTCTCTCAACCCTCCGTTACTTCCGTGAGGAGTATGAGGCACACGTTTACGAGAAGCGTTGTCCCGCAGGCTGCTGCTCCAAGCTCGCTAAAATCGTTATCGATCCCGATAAGTGTAAGGGCTGTTCGCTCTGTTCTAAGAAGTGTCCTGTCGGCGCTATCAGCGGCAAGATCAAGGAGCCGTTCGTTATCGATCAGTCTAAGTGTATTAAGTGCGGCGTATGTATCGAAAGCTGTAAGTTCGGCGCAATAAGCAAGAAATAATGGGAGGAGCTAATGAAATGGAAAATATGATTACTTTAACAATAGACGGCGTAAGCGTTACGGTTCCCGAAGGCTCCACCGTTCTTGAGGCGGCAAGAGCCGCAAATATAAACATTCCCACACTCTGTTATCTTAAAGACGTACAGCAGATAGGCGCTTGCCGTCTCTGTCTCGTTGAAATAGAGAAGGCAAGAGGACTTGCCGCAGCGTGCGTAATGCCCGTTGCCGAGGGAATGGTAGTACGTACCAATACCGAGCAGCTTCGTAAGCAGCGCAGAGTTAACCTTGAACTGCTTCTCGCTTCTCATAACAGAGAGTGTACCTCCTGTGTACGCTCCGAAAACTGTGAGCTTCAGGCTCTCTGCCGTGAATACGGCGTTAAAGAGTATCCTTATGACGGAGTAGGCAAGGAAACAAGTGTTGACGACCTTTCTCCCTCTATCGTAAGAGATAACTCCAAGTGTATAAACTGCCGCCGCTGTGTAGCAGCTTGTACCAACGTTCAGGAAATCGGCGCTATCGGCGTATCGAAGAGAGGCTTCAAGACTCAGATCGGCCCGATATTCGGACGTCCCCTTATGGCGACCTCCTGCGTAAACTGCGGACAGTGTATCGTTGCATGTCCTGTTGGCGCTCTCCACGAAAAGGAGAACATTGACGACGTATGGGCAGCGATAAGCGATCCCGATAAGTATGTAGTTGTACAGCCCGCTCCCGCAGTAAGAGCGACAATAGGTGAGGAATTCGGACTTCCTATGGGCGTAGCTCAGACAGGTAAGCTCGTAGCGGCTCTCCGCCGTCTCGGCTTTACCAAGGTATTCGATACCAACTTCGGTGCGGACCTTACCATTATGGAGGAGGGAACCGAGCTTATCCACCGTCTCGGCGATGAGAATGCAGTTCTTCCTATGATAACCTCCTGCTCTCCCGGATGGGTTTCCTACTGTGAGAAGTTCTACCCCGAATTTATTCCTAACCTCTCCTCCTGCAAGTCTCCTCACGAGATGACCGGCGCGATGGCTAAGAGCTACTACGCAGAGAAGATGGGAATAGATCCTAAGTCGATAGTAGTTGTTTCGGTAATGCCCTGTACCGCTAAGAAGTACGAGGCAAACCGTCCCGAGCTTTCTAATAAGGGAATGAAGGACGTTGACTACGTAATAACCGTACGTGAGCTTGCAAGAATG
>JAZRDX010000151.1:0-23727 GCA_045660565.1 Eubacteriales bacterium | reverse complement strand
AAGGAAAGGTCTTATAAATATCGAGATAACCGGCACCCGTATACCCGCGTATCTTACTATAAAGTATATATTCAGCACTGTAATGGTAAGATAGAAAAGGAAGGTGCTTATCGGAGAAGCATACATATTAAGCGTTGTGTCTCCTATCGGAACACCCACGAGGAAATACGCGCTTACACCCTTAACGAGCGCGCCGAGCGCCATTGAAATAAGCGAATATTTTTGCAGCTTACAGCTTTGCAGTACCCCATTTGTTACCGCAAGTACTCCAATAAGAAACACCGACGGCGCAAGTGCGGAAAGGAGCGGTGCCGCCATTTCGGCGCTTTCGGCGCTCGAAAATATAAGCTTTAATATCGGTTTACTCATAGCGGCAAGTCCAAAGGTACACGGTAGCGCTATTACAGATGCAAGCTTAAGGCTTTTAAGCATAATGAGACGCGTTCTTTCTTCGTTTCCCGACGCCCTTGCCGCCGAAAGCGACGGAATGAGCGCGTTTACTATCGGATATATCAGAACCGAGGGCAGATTAAACAGCGTTACACAGTAAGCGGTATAGTTTCCGTACAGAGCAACCGCCGCCGTCTCTGCAAGACCGAAGTCCTGAAGTCTGCGTATCACGATAAGGGTATCCATCATCGACGACATACTGAGAAGCGACGAGGAAATCATAATAGGCACGGCTATCTTTAAAAACGCTCCGAAAAGCCTGCCGTTCGACACACCCGTGTCATCTATTTCATTTTCCGTAGACTCACTTTTTCCGAAAACTCTTGAAAAAAGTGCCGAGAAAATAAGGAATACCGCGCCCGCGATAACTCCCACAGTTACTCCGAATATAGCGTATGCGGCAACCTTATGAATCGGGTACCCTTTATTTAACGCGTACGCTCCGAGCCCTATACCTATACCGAGCTTTCCGAGTGCCTCCAAAACCTCCGAAACTGCTGTCGGAACCATATTGCGGTGGCCTTGGAAGAAGCCTCTGACGGTGCTCGTTATACAGATAAAGAAGAACGCGGGTGCGACAGAAAGTATGCAAAGGTAGGAAAGGTCTGCCGAAATAAAGGAGGCAAGTCCTTTGCAAAAAACAAACATAAGGGCGCTTCCTATTAGGCCGAGGCAGGAGAAAACGGTGAGTGTCAAACGGAAAATGCGTCTGCCGAGCGCTCTTTTCCCCTCTGCGTTATATTCGGAAATCATAAGAGAAAGCGCAACAGGCAGTCCCGCGGTCGAAACCATATAAAGCCAGGTGTAAATCTGATACGCTGTATTAAAATACCCCATACCCTCGTTTCCAAGCATATTGGTAAGCGGTATTTTAAATATAAGTCCTATAACCTTTGAAATAAGGTTAGCGGCGGTAAGAACGAGAACGCCGGAAAAAAACGACTGCGCGCCGTGTGTTTTTTTATTTACGCTCATTTTACCACCCTCCCTTGCGTTTTTATACGGTTTTAGTTTATGCATTTTTACCGCGACTTATGTCTTTAATTTTTCTGTTTTTTGCCTACAGTTTCGATAAAAAATATTTTTCTGTCAAGCCCGCAAGCTGCAAAAACCCAAACAGGTATCACAAAAGCTCCGTGATACCTGTAACATTATTTAATTTTAGTTTTCCGCTTCGCTAAGGACCGATTTAAGTATACTAAGCCCCTCGTCTATCTCGGCGTAACTTATGGTAAGCGGAGGAAGCATACGGAGAACGTCCTTACCGGCGGTTAGCATCATAAGACCTCTCGAAAGGCATTTTTTTACAATATCCTTATGAGAAACTGTAACCTGCACGCCTATCATAAGTCCTTTTCCTCTGACGTTCTTTATGCAGGGGAAACCAAAGCTCTTAACCGCGTTTTTAATATACTCGCCCTTTGCGTTAACCTCGTCGAGGAAGCCGTCGGCCATTACAGTTTTCATAACGACGTTTGCTCCCGCGCATACCGCCGGGTTTCCGCCAAAGGTGGAGCCGTGGTCGCTCGGATTCATAACGCCCTTGCATTTTTCTCCGAGAACCGCCGCGCCTATCGGAAGTCCTGCGCCGAGTCCTTTTGCAAGGGTGAAAATATCTGCCTTTACCCCGAAATGGGTATGAGCGTAAAGCGCACCCGTACGCCCGATTCCGGTCTGAACCTCGTCGAACACAAGAAGAATATCCTTTTCGTCGCAAAGCGCGCGAAGCTCTTTTACGTAATCCCCGTCAAGGATATTTACTCCGCCCTCTCCCTGAACCGCCTCGCACATAACAGCGCAGACGTTATCGGAAAGCGCCGCTTTTAACGCGTCAATATCGTTTGCGGGAACGTAAACGAAGCCCTCGGTGAAAGGGAAAAAGTACTTATGGAAAACGTCCTGTCCGGTTGCGGAAAGTGTTGTAACCGTTCTTCCGTGGAAGGAGTTAACAAGCGTTATAATAACGTTACGGTTTTCGCCGTACTTATCGTAGCTGTACTTTCTCGCGACCTTTATAGCCACCTCGTTAGCCTCGGCACCGCTATTGGAAAAAATGACGCTATTCATTCCGCTGGTCTTAACGATAGTCTCGGCAAGTCTGCCCGTAGGCTCGGAATAGTAGTAGTTGGAGATATGCTGTATCTTTCCGAGCTGCTCGGAAACAGCTTTACACCACTCCTCGTTTGCAATACCTATTGAATTAACGCCTATTCCCGCGGTAAAATCAATATATTTCGTTCCGTCGCCCTCGTATACGGTAGCGTTTTTACCGTGATCGGGAGCAAGCGGAAGTCTTCCGTATATAGGGGTTAAATACTCCCCGTCAAGCTTCATTATTTCTTCTTTTGTCATATCTCTTTCCTACACTTGTTTTGTTTTTTGTATTTCAGGCAAACTGTTTGCCATACCGTTTTGGAATCCGTCTCGCAGGAGCCTGAAAATAACATTATCCGTATCTCGCTTTTTCTTTTGAAGAAACAGCCCAAAAGAAAAAGACTTTGCAAAAAGAAAACGGCGTGTCCGTGGGTTACGCACCCACACGGCGGAAACTTTTTGAAAAAAGTTTCATCAAAAACTTTTATTTAGTTAAGCGTAATCCTTCAGATCAAAGTCTGAACATGGTTCCCGCGCCTTCGTCGGAAAGCATTTCGAGAAGTATCGAATGGGGAACGCGTCCGTCAATTATACATGCCTTTGAAACGCCGTCGTGTATTGCGTCCGCGCAGCAACGTATCTTCGGTATCATTCCGCCCTTTATAACCCCGTCGCTGATAAGTCCTTCTATCTCGCTCGTTCTTATCTCGGGGATAAGCGTAGACGGGTCCTTGGGATCCTTCATTACTCCCGCAATATCGGTAAGCAGGATAAGGTTCGTCGCTCCGAGAGCCGACGCGATCTTCGCCGCCGCGGTATCCGCGTTTATGTTATATACGGGATTTTCGTCAACACCCTGCGCGACGGTGCTTACAACGGGGGTGAAACCGTTTTTCATATTAGCCTTTAAAAGCTCTACGTTAACCTCGGTTATCTCACCGACGTTACCGTAATCAAAGCCGTCCTCGGTAAGCTTTTTCGCTTTTATCGTTCCGCCGTCAAGACCGCTGAGTCCGACAGCCTTACCGCCTATTCTCTGGAGATGGTTTACAAGCTCCTTGTTAACCTTTCCGGCAAGTACCATCTGTACTATATCCATAGTCTCGTCGTCGGTGTAACGGAGTCCGTTTACAAACTTTGATTCCTTACCCGTCTTTTCAAGCATCTCGTTGATTTCGGGGCCGCCTCCGTGAACGAGAACTATATGTATTCCTACACAGGAAAGAAGAACGATGTCGGAAATGACCGCTTCCTTAAGCTCCTCGTTTATCATTGCGTTTCCGCCGTATTTTACGACAACGGTCTGTCCGTAATATTTCTGGATATACGGAAGCGCGCGTACAAGCACGAACGCCTTTTCGTAGTTTGATAATTTCTTTACCGATTCCGGTGTATGCGGATTAAACATATCTGTCATAGTAGTATAACCTGTTTCTTTCAGTTTTTTGTTTTTTCTCTGCAATCAGAACTGCTGAGGGGCCATTGTAAGAGCGGTATCCTCGGCAAGACCGAAGCGGATATTCATATTCTGGATAGGCTGACCTGCCGCGCCCTTAACCATATTGTCTATTACCGACGATACGATAAGTCTGTTATTTCTTTCGTCGAAATGGAGCGAAATGTCGCAGTAGTTTGACATACGTACGTTTTTGATGTTGGCATAGCTGCCGAGCGGCTCAAGGCGGACAAATCTCTCGTTCTCATAGGCTTCCTTATATGCCTTTACGACGTCATCCTTAGTTACTCCGTCGGAGAGTGTCATATAAACCGTAGATTCAATTCCTCTGTTAACGGGGAGCAGGTGCGGAACGAAGGTTACAGTAAGTGCCTTTCCCGCTATGTCGCTAAGCGTCTGCTCTATTTCGGGGGTGTGTCTGTGCTCACCCGCCTTGTACGCCGCAAATGCCTCGTTGGTATCGGGGTAATGCGTACCCTGAGTAAGACCTCTGCCCGCTCCGGTTACTCCGGATTTGGAGTCAATTATAATTCCCTCCGTCTTTACAAGTCCGTTTTTAAGCACGGGAGCCGTTGCAAGAGCGATGGACGTCGGGTAGCAACCGGGGTTACCTATAATCTTTGCGGTTTTCGTTTTCTCTCTGTAAAGCTCGGGAAGCGAATACACCGCGTATTTATGTATTTCGGGGTGGCTGTACTCTCTTTTGTACCACTGCGCGTAAGCATCTCCGTCGTACATACGGAAATCTGCTCCGAGGTCTATAAGAAGCTTACCCTTTTCAAGGCACTGCTCCGCAAGCGGCTCGGAAAGACCGTGGGGGAGAGACGCAAATATAACGTCGCTTTTCTCTATAACCGCATCTGCGTTTTCAAGCGTGTATTCCGCCGTCTTTTTAAAATTCGGATAAACCTCAGAGAGCTTTTTGCCCTCGTAGGATACCGAGGAAACAGCTACTATCTCAGCGCTTGGATGCGTAAGCAGAAGTCTTACAAGCTCTGCCCCCGCGTATCCCGTAGCACCTATAATTCCAACCTTTATCTTTTCCATTTTTCTTATCTCCAATCAAATCAAACGTAATTCAAATATAAATCAGTGCTCCGCGGTTACGCCTTTTGAGCTTCTTTTTCCAAAAACGCCTTACAGTCGTCAAGCTGAACTTTCACCGCGCTCGGAGGGGGGCCGCCGATAACACTTCTGCCGTTTACGCAGTTAAGCAGGTCAACCGCCTCGTAGATACCCTCGTCGAAGCTTTCCGAAAAGCTCTTATACTCATCTAAAGTAAGCGTTTCAAGCGTCTTATCGTTATCTATACAGTATGCGATTATCTTTCCGGTGATCTTATACGCATCGCGGAAGGGCAGTCCGTTTTTAACGAGGAAGTCGGCGCAGTCGGTAGCGTTGATAAAGCCCTTTGCCGCCGCGCGACGGAGATTTTTAACCTTGACCGTCATCGTGTCGAACATATCGGTAAATACCGTTACACACAGCAGGGTATTGTCTATCGCGTCGAATATCGCTTCCTTATCCTCCTGCATATCCTTGTTATATGCAAGCGGAAGTCCCTTCATAACGGTAAGAAGCGTGGTAAGGGAACCGAAAACGCGTCCGCTCTTTCCTCTTACAAGCTCCGCTATATCGGGGTTCTTTTTCTGCGGCATTATCGACGAGCCGGTTGAGTAAGCGTCGTCAAGCTCTATAAACGAGAACTCTGACGAGCACCAGAGGATTATCTCCTCGGAAAAACGGCTCATGTGCGTCATAAGTATCGAAAGGTCTGCCGCCGCTTCAAGAACGAAGTCTCTGTCGGAAACTCCGTCTATGGAGTTAAGCGTTACTCCGTCAAAGCCAAGCTCCGCCGCAACCGAAGGTCTGTCGATAGGATAGGTGGTAGATGCAAGAGCACCCGAGCCGAGCGGCATAACGTTCATTCTCTTAAGTGCATCGTTTAAGCGAGTTACGTCTCTCATAAGCATCTGCGCGTAAGCCATTATGTAGTGAGCAAAGGTTACGGGCTGCGCTCTCTGGAGATGCGTGTAGCCTGCCATTACCGTTTCAAGGTGGCTCTCCGCCTTTTTCTCAATAACGGCGATAAGGGAAAGCACCCCTTTTCTTATCTCTCCGAGCATTCTTCTTACGTACATTCTGGTATCGACGGCGACCTGGTCGTTACGGCTTCTCGCGGTGTGAAGTCTCTTACCCGCGTCGCCTATACGTGCCGTAAGCTCCGCCTCGATAAACATATGTATATCCTCGGCATTTAAATCTATTTGAAGCTCTCCGCTTTCAAGGTCGGAAAGTATCTCCCCGAGCGTCTTTATTATCAGCTCGCTATCCTGCATCGGGATTATTCCCTGTCTGCCGAGCATCGCCGCGTGGGCACAGCTTCCGGCAATATCCTCTTTATACATTCTTTTATCAAACGAAATTGACGAATTAAAGTCATTTACGCGGGAATCAAGCTCTTTTTTAAATCTTCCTTCCCACATTTTCTTGTTCTGCATTACGGTTTTTCCGCCTTTCACATCTGTTTTCAAAAGCATAATTTTACATTATATCTATTATAATACTTTTTTTTCTAAAAAACAATTGTTATTTTAACCAAATATATCATAAAGTTTGCCGTCCTTTCTTACACAGTGTATAAAAATAATGAATACACTGAAAATATACACACCGATAAAAAAGTTTTTCCGTTTTTTTAATTAGCTATTGACTTTTCTCATTTTATTAGGTAAAATGTTAACAGAAAGCATGGATTTTGTGCGTTGTGAAAACAGCGAGCTACTTCTTAGTCCATCAGTAGTAAAAAAGAAAGGATAGGAAAAATGGGAGCAGAAGATACAAAATCAATCGAAGAAAAAATCGCAGTTGCAAAGAAAGAAAAAAAGGAAGCAAAAAAGAAGGAAAAAAAGAAGAAGAAAAAGGAATTTTGGGCGGACTTTAAAAAGTTCATAGCCAGAGGAAACATCGTTGATATGGCGATAGGTGTTGCGGTCGCTTCGGCATTCACCGCGATAGTAAAAGCCTTTACAAACGGATTTGTTTCTCCTATACTCGCCCTTCTCGGTAACGACGCCGATCTTTCGGAAATGAAATGGGTGATACGTCCCGAAGTAATCGATCCCGCAACCGAAGCGGTAACCACAGCCGAGGTAGCGATACTCTGGGGAGCCTTTCTTCAGTCGATATTCGATTTCCTTATCATCGCATTCACCTTCTTTGTAATTTTAAGAACCGTTACAAAGCTTAAAGCAAGAGCCGACAAGATCTCCGCCGAAATCAAAAAGATAACCGATGAGGAAGCGGAAAAGGAACGTCTCGCCGCTGAAGCCAAAGCAAAGGCTGAGGCTAAGGCTAAAGAGGAGGAAGCTAAAGCCAAGGCTGAAGCTGAGGCTAAGGCTGCTGAGGAAAAGCAGAAGACCGAGGCTGAGTTCTACGCAAACATAAGCGAGCAAAGTGAGCTTTTAAGAAAGATAAAAGAGCTGCTTGAAGCACAGAAATAAATTTATGACATTTTGGCGTGCTGTAAAGGAATCACTGCTTTTCCGGCACGCCTTTAAAAAACGAAAGGAACAGTCAATATGGAAAAATACGCATGGTCCGGAAGAATTATTGAAGGAAAGAAGGCGGAATACGTCAAGAGACACGACGAAATCTGGCCCGAAATGAAGGAGCTTCTCACTAAGGCGGGTATCAGAAACTACACTATATGGAATGTCGGAAACACTCTTTTCGGCTACTACGAGTGTGAGTTCGGAATAGAGTTTGCGGCAAAAACTCAGGCAACCTCCGAGGTAGTTGACCGCTGGAACGAGTACATGAAGGACATTCTTATCCTTGACAAGGACCCCGTAACCGGCGCTCAGGCAAGACTTGAAAAGGTTTTTGAGCTTAACTGAATATCAGAAAATCACCCGCAATCCTTCAAATGCGGGTGATTTTTCTTCTCATTTTTATCCTTTGTTTATTTAGTTCAAATATCACCTCCGTTTTTATTTATGTTCAACAAATTTTTTTAAATTTCTTTCTAAGGGTTGTTTTCACGTGCTTTTTATGTTATCATTTTGTCAGCCGAGTGATGCTTTTTATAAACAAGTTTATAAAGATTATTTTGCTTAAAAAGGAGACAGCGTTATGTTTATTTCAGATGAGAGATTTTTCCTCGAAGAACTTGACCTATCCATTCCCGAGCTTTCAAACATAGGCGAAACATTTAAAACCAGGGGGCTGGCAGCCGCCGAAAAGCAGCTTTCCGACTACGTAAGAAAAGCCCTTAGACCGGATATGTATTTCCGTATCCCCTACTACGGCAGAGAAAACAGGTGGGCGGAGGATGACGAGGACGACGTTGCCGTCGCGGAAAGAGTACTGAAGGGTGAGCTTATGTCGGTCGGCTTTATGCATAAATTCGAGGGCGGCAAGGTGGACTGGATGCTTAACCCAACGTATAACAACTACCGCGAGTGGCCGTGGCAGCTCAACCGCCACCACGAGTTCAGATGTCTCGGCAAGGTATATAGAGATACCGGTGATGAAAAATACGCGAAATGCTTTGTCGATATGCTTATGAGCTGGTGCGAGCAGGCTATATGTCCGAACGACGCATCCGCGAACCGCTCCGTATGCTGGAGAACAATAGAAAGCGGTATACGTATGACGAAAAACTGGCATTATGCTCTTTACGCTTTCTACAAATCACCACACATGACCGACCACGTTATGACCACCTATATGAAATCCGTCTGGGAGCACGGTCATATGCTCCGCGGCTTCTACACCACCACAAACTTCCTTTACATGGAAATGGCGGGACTTGCCCACATCGGAATGATCTACAAGTGGTTCAAAAAAGCGGAGGAGTGGCAGAAATTTGCCTTTGATACGATCCTGGCACAGACCAAAATACAGGTATATCCCGACGGCTTCCAGAACGAGCTGACTACGGGCTACCACGGAACGGTCATTGAAAACATCAAGTGGGCACTCAACACGGCGATAGCTCTTGAAATTGACGTTGCCGGGGAGATATCCGCCGAGGTCGGCAAGCTTTACGGTATGTATCTCAAGCTCTGTCAGCCCGACAGACGCACCCCCGACCTTAACGACGGAACCAGAGTAAACGTTGTGGGAGCTCTTAAGTCCGCGCTGAAATACGCCCCCGAGAGAGATGATTTCAGATATATCGCGACCGACGGCGCGGAGGGTACTCCTCCCGACTTTACCAGCATCGCGCTCCCTTATTCGGGCATGGCAACAATGAGAAACAACTGGAAAAAAGACGGCGTATGGTTCTTTATGGAGTCCGCGCCTTACGGGACCTTTGCACACCAGCACGACGACAAGCTGAACGTTCTCATGTTCGCTTACGGCAAGGACGTGCTTCGCGATCCCGGAAACTACGAATACGACAGCTCGGACATGCACCGCTTCGTAAAGGACACCAGAAGCCACAACTGTGCTATGGTAGACGACAAAAGTCAGAACAGACGTCCGAGATACAAATGGGTACCCGAGGACATTAACAAAAAAGCAAATCTTCGCTGGAGCTTTACCGAAAATTACGACACCACGGAAGGCTTTTACGACGAAGGCTACGGTCCCGATTTCGTTAACGTCACGCATAAGCGCAAGGCAATATTCTTCAAGAAAGGGCTTGAAGGAACGCTCCCCTTCGCGGTAATTATCGACCGTCTTATTTCAAACGACGGACAGGAGCATAAGTACGCCGTTTCCTATCAGGCGGACGTTCAGCCGTATAAGCTCTACGACAAGACCTTCACCGCCGATTTCGGAGACGGAGTGATCTTCAGCATCATTTCCTCCGAAATGCCCGAGGCGGTGGTCGCTCAAAAATCGCCCTACTGGATGGGCTGGAGACCGATACGCTCGGTTGCCGCCGCGCACGAGCACGCACCGGCTCCCTGCATAAGATATCCGCTTTACGGAAAGGAAAAGAGAATGATAACCGTTCTTTACCCGTCGAATAATGGCATTGTGGGAATCAAGGCGGTAGAGTGTGAAAACGATATTAGTGACACAAAATTCACCCTTACCCTTGCCGACGGAAAAAAGCTTACGCTTGACGAAAAGGACTTCCCCGTAGACGAAAATGCGGCGGAAAAATTCCTTTTGGCGGAATAATTTTTGTATTGATACAGCTAACCCGACCGAGTCCTTCGGTCGGGTTTTTCTTATAAACGCAGGCTCATAGCCCATTTGAAAGCTTTTGCGTGTCAAAAAACTCGCTATATTTTTGTTTAACTTAGACAAAATTCTATAAATTTACCCATAAGGGTTGTTTTTTTTTTCACTTTATGTTATCATTTTATCGAACAGGCGTGTAATATATTACGCACGCGTGTTCTTCATGCTTAGGTAATACCCTTAAAATTGCTTTTTTCGGACAACCGTTTTATAAATATCGGACAGCTTGTTGACAAGTGCCTTGGAGTTCTGTAATAGGGGTGTCTTAAAAAGCAAAAACAAATTTTTACTATCAGGAGGAACAAAAGTATGAGTAAACGCACCTATCCACTTGACAAATACGGCTACGTTACCACATGGCTTATCAGCGGAAGGCTTGATACACCGGTCGATCCCGCTACAAGAACTATCGTTGACCAAGGTCAGTATGAGCGTGAGCAGAAATTGACCATCCACAACGATGATATGAAAAATCCGCCGGAAAACATTGAGTTCGGCGCTCCCGGTATAAACGAGGAGCTTCCGTGGTATATGTACAACGCGGGACCGAACTCATTTATTGACCTTTACAAATTCTATTTCGTTATATACCGCTGTGAATTCTGGGCAGCTACGTCGATAGTCTCCCCCTGCGATCAGGTGGTAGACGCCGATATATGGAACTACCCATCTTATGACGCATGGCTTAACGGCGAGCTTGTTTCCACACGCGAGGTATGTGAATATGCTCCGATGAGGCGTACCGCCGTAAAGCTTTCGCTTAAGAAAGGAGAAAACCTTTTCTTCTTACGCGCACAGAACGCTTGTACACGTGATACCCGTAACATCGTAGCGCTTTCCTTCCCGAACAAGCCGAATATTGAAGTCGCTTACCCCGGAAAGAAAAACCCCGTTCTCGATGCTCAGCGCGCCCTGCTCGATTGGGTTTACTCAGCAAGATGGAACGGAGAAAAGGTTGTCGTTCCCACCGAGGCTCCCGAGGGTGTAACCTTCACCGTTAACGGAGAAGCCGCAACCGGAACAGCTTTCGAGATAGCCCCCAACAGAGGCGCGGCGCAAATACGCGCAACTCTCGGCAGCTTTGTCTATGAGCGTACAATGGAAATAACCGAGCGCATCGTTCCCGCGGAGAAGAAAAACTGGAGCTCCGTTGAAGAATCTCGCAAGGCATTCCTTCAGGCGCTTGCCGACCGCAAGATAAACCCCGACCGTCCTACCGACTGTCAGCAGTTCTATACCACCTACGCGCGCCTTTGCCACGGAATGCCGCTTGAGGAAAACGAAATTCCGATCATTCGCGCGTGCCTTGACGAGGTAGACCTCCAGAAGGACTGCTCCGACTTCCGTTTCAGCTACATTCTCGCGTCCGTTAAAAAAGGCTTCTTCCCCGATTGGCTTGTTGAAGAAATCCACAAATCCGCTTTGAATTACAGCTATTGGTCTGACGAAAAAGCGGTTGGCGCTATGTGCTACGGCTCGGAAAACCACGCGCTTCTTTTCTACACCTGTCAGCTTCTCGCAGGTCAGCTTTGGCCCGACGACATCTTCGTATGCTCCGGACGTACCGGTAAAGAGCAGGAGGCAGTCGCAACGCAGCGTATCGAGGCGTGGATAAAAAGGATAGAGGAACAGGGCTACGCAGAGTTCTTAAGCGGAGGATATACCCCTATAACCTTAGCCGCTATGCTTAACGTTGTCGACAACGCGAGAGACGATCTTTCCGAGCGCTGCGCAAAGCTTATCGACGAAATTTTCTACGGAATTGTCCACAACACCTTTGACGGCGTAATTTACGCGCCTCAGGGACGTATCTACCGCGGTGTTATCAGTCCTTGGACGCAAGGAACACAGACACTTCTTTACTATGCTATCGGAAGCAAGGCATCACCGAGCGGCATCGGTGATGCCGGCTCCTGGCTTGCCACCTTTGCCGGCTCAAAGTACAGATTTCCCGCAGACCTTAACGATCACATAAACCAAAAAGGAATGTACTACGGCAAGGCGCAGGGAACGAGAATACAGACCTTCAAGGGCGACCACTTTATGCTGACTTCTCTCCCGCTTGAGCTTAAAAACGGAGAGTGCTTCGGAAAATACGTTCCGGGCAGAATAGGCTATCAGCAGCACCTCAGCTATGCAACGCTTGGCGGAGCGTGTCTCGTTTATCCTCAGCACCCGGGACTTCCCTACGACGCGGCGAGCATCCGTCCCGGATATTGGTTCGGTAACGGTTATTTCCCGGCACAGAAGCAGTGGGATAACCTTCTCGGTCAGGTATACCCGCTTTCCGAGGATCACCCGATAAAGTTTACTCACCTTTACTTCCCGACACGTTGCTTTGACGAGTGGGAGCAGGACGGAAATTGGCTGTTCGGCAGACGCGGCGAAGGCTACGTTGCCGTTTGGTGCTCGAACAAGCTTTCGCTCTTTGACGGAGACAAGGTTCAGGGAGCCGACTTCCGCGCGGAAATCGGCGCGTGCGCATATTTCACCGCATGCGGAGATTCCGTTACAAACGGCTCGTTTGACGACTTCAAAAAGTACGCAAAGGATTTTGCCCCTTCATTTGACAGAGACGCTCTTATCTTAACCACCGCAAAGGGACAGAAGATAGGCGGCGAGTTTATTCCGAACGGAGACGTTTTAAAGACTCGCACGACTTTCTGATTCAACTAACAGATAAATAACACAAAACGGACTGCCTTAAGACAGTCCGTTTTTATTATGTAATTTATCCGTCTACGGTATATCTGCTTGCCAGAGGCTTACCTTTCGCTGCACTCTATAAACTCAACCTGCTCGCCGTCGGGGCCTTTTACAAAGGCAAGATGCAGGGTAAGGAGCACGGGAGAGGACTGAAGCTCAACCGTTTTCGGAGCTATGTGCGACGTTGCGCCTGCCGCGAGCGCTCTTTCGTAGTCGCCCTCAACGTCGGTGGAGCTAAGGGCTAAATGTACGTATTTTCCCTCCTCGGGGAACATATCTCCGCCGTCGGAAAACAGCTCCATCATTCCTCCGTTCGGAAGCTTTAAAAGCGTTATCATTCTTTCGGGGGTTCCCCAACGGGCATACTCCGTCAGTCCGAGCGCCTTATAAAAAGCTATGCTCTTTTCAAAATCCTTGCACTTAAGCGCTATGTGGTGAAAACCAAGTCCTTCTTTCATTTTTTCTGTTCCTTTCTTTTTCTTAATCGTTTTTTCTATAATTATACGTTGGAATTTATATATCCGAGGTCTTTTCCGTCAATTATCTCTCTTATCCAGCAGTTTCTCGGGTTTCTCTCCTCGTGATACCATTCGGGAGAGTAGTGGAACCACCGTAAAAGAAATGTGCGAAGCGTCGTTCCGTGGGTAAAGACGAAAAGCGTATCCACCCCGTGCTTTTCAAGATCGCGGTGTATAGTCCCCATAAACTGATGAATACGAATGGCAACGTCAAACGGACTTTCGCCGAGCGGAAGCCTTGCGTAAAACTTTCCGCTGTTTGAAAGCTGGCGCTTATACTCCGCGTATTCATTTGGGTAAAGCCTTCCCCAATCCTCCTCGGGCACCGAGTCAAAAAGACCGTACTGCTGCTCGGTAAGGGTTATATCCTCGCGAATATCGGATATATTTAAAAACTTATTGAACTCCTCGCTCGTCTGCCTCGTGCGAAGGTACGGACTTCTCCATATTCGCGCACGCGACAGGTCGATACCCTTTTCCTTGCAGTACTCACTTAGCCACTTACCGTTTACTCGCGCCTGCTCTTTTCCCTTTTCAGTAAGAGAAACCAGGTGATCGGGTATTCTTTTTACGTAGTTTTCGCCGGTATTGGAAACGGATTCTCCGTGCCGTATCAAAAAAATGTGCATCTGTGTTTTACCTTTCTGCTATCTGTTTCAAGGATAGCCATACGCTGTTCAAGCCGTTAGCTTTGCTGCTCTTCTCCGGTATTAAGGAAGTCGAGAAGGAGGTGAGATGCCTCGCTCGTTCCGTCCTCGAAAAACTTCCTGAAGAACTCGCAGTGCGTCCCGCTTACGACCTTATGGTCAAAATTTTTATATCCGAAATGCTCAAGTGTTTTAAGCATAAGCATTGTTTGATCGTATCTTCCGAACATATCGTTATCCGAAACAGTAAATCGCATATAAGGATACTTTTCTTCCATACCGACAAAGTACAGAGGTGCAGTCTCATCGACTATAACTCTGCGTGAATCTATACCGGAATATTTCAGAACGTTAAAGTGTGCGGTAGGCTGTCCCGCCGCGTGCCAGTATCCCGAGATATCACTGTTTGACAGACCTACCGAATCAAGATAACGCCTATCAAAGCAAAGCATCATTGAAATATATCCCCCCGCGCTGTCGCCTCCAACGTAAAGGCGTTCCGTACCGAAGAATTTTTTCATATTGCTTTTCGTCCACGCAACGGCCTCTGCCGCCGCGTAAATAAAATCGGGGAATTTTGTATTCGGGTACAGCGGATAATCTATGCTTACCGAGCCGTAGCCGTTTTTTGCAAGATATTCGGCGTTTGCGTAAAACCCCCACTTCGCGCCCGCTTCTATACCGCCGCCGTGTATGTAGAGAAATACCGCCTTACACTCTCCGTCGGGAATATATACGTCAAGGGTTTTCCTATCGTCCCGTTCACCCGAATAATAAATATCTTTTAAAAGTCTCATATTTCCGCTCCTCCCTCTCCCGTCGGCAGCCTTTTCCTTAATTTCCGTCAGCGCCTCCGCAATAACCCCCGCAAGAGCCTTATATCCTTCCTCGGCAAAATGCAGTCCGTCGTTCGGCTGCATGACACTTTCCGTCTCCTCGGTAAAGAGCGGACAGGCGGCAAGGTCGATAAGCGGAAGCCCCGTTATCTTGGAATAGCTTCTTACAAAGCCCACCGCTTCTCTTATCTGCGGCATGTATCCGCAGTTTGAATATTCGGGGTTTGATGACGCGTGAGGCGGAGTACAGAGAACCACCTGCGCGTTTTTACCGCTATCCCTTACGCAAAGCTCAACGAGCTTCTTGTAGCAGTTATTTTCGTGGGAGTCGCCCTCTGCGCTATGACCGCCGTTGGTTCCAAGCATTATAACAATGAAGTCGGCGCCCTCAAGGCTTACGTTTCCCGCCTCGTAAAATTTAAGAAACGCCGAGGCGCGGTATCCGCATTTTCCGTAATTTACCGTTTCGGCGTTTAAAATTTTGCCGAGAAAATACGGATAATTTTCAGCGTGAACGTTTGCTATCCCTCTTTTCCCGGGGATACCGTAATCCCCCTCGGTGAGACTGTCTCCAAGGCATACTATTTTCATGATATTTACTCCTATTTCATAAATATTTACAGCGGGTTACACCGCGGCTATAAAACTTTTTAAAATCCGGCTTATATACCACCTTGCAGGGGATAATATTATCCTCCCGTTTTTAATCACAGATCGTATACGCTTCTACCGTTAAGTCGGTAGCAGGTGCGTCTTTAATCGGTCTGTAAGACACCGTTCTCGTCTCGCCCGGAAGCAGCGAAAAGCAGTTATCCTCAAACACGGCATTCCCCGTAAAGGTTACCGCGTGAAGGTAGCTATCCGCTGAAACTGTAAGCGTTTTTTCATTTTCATTAATACTGAAATCAACCTCGGCAGGACGGATATTAAGCGCGCCCGGTTTATAGAAGGCTCTGTCTCCGCCTTGCTCACTCTCGATCTCAAATATAAGCGCCTCTCCCTTTTCAAGCTCAACGCTTGTAACGACAAGCGGCTCCGCGGTATTTTTGCCTATGACGTTACTAAATACCGAACCCTCGGTAACGGTTTTTCCGTCAGCACCGAGAAGCTTCATCTGTCCCTTTACCTCAATCTCGCGTCCGTCGTTTATAACGGTAGCGGTATAAATTTTTCCGTCGTAATCTATTGAGGCAAGAACAGGCTTTGCACAGCGTTTGAAGGAATAGAACACGTCCTTCGGAAGGTTATAGTAGTCGATTATCGACCAGCCTGACGCCGCCGGCCAGCATTCGTTCATCATCCAGAAGATAATTCCCGAGCAAAGTCCTTTTTCTCGTCTTGCCTGCTCCATAACCACACGCATCCACTCATACTGCATATATCTGAGCTTAAAGAGACGGTCTTTTCCGTCGGTAAACTTACCGAGCACCTTCTCCGTTATAAAGAGAAGATACTCAAAAAGCTCGTGGCGGAGAGACGGGTTGGTTTTGGTATGGTAAAGCCACATTTTGTCGCCGTTAAATATATCGTCGTCGGTCATAAAACGGCGCAGAGAGGTAAGGGACACCGCTCCCATCTGCGGCTCCTCGGCTATGAAGCGCGCGCGCAGCTTTTTAAATTCGTCCTTGTAATCGGAAAGGTCGTCCTTTTCAATATAGGGAAAAATAACGTCTCCGAGATACTGTGTATTATGTGTCGTTCCGACCGTATTTGACGCGTAGAAGCTACCCCCGAACGGACTTGACGGCAGGAAACGGCGGGACGGATCCTCGCGGTAAAGCACCGGCGCAATACCGTCGTACGCCGCGCGTCTGCCCGAATAGTTTTCGTCGGTGTCGCTTCCTCTTACGGCATTTTCATTGTCTCCCGACCACCATACGAGACACGCCTGATTACGCGCAAGACGTGCGGCATAGAACGCTTCCTTTTTAAGCTCCTCTATAAACCAATCCTGCTCCTCGGGGTACTGTCCGCACGCCATAAGGAAGTCCTGCGTTACAGTAATACCGAGACGGGAGCATTCGCTGTAAAAATGCGGTGTTTCAAACGCGCCCCCGCCCCATATACGGAGCATATTGACACCTGCCTCGGCGCAAAGCTCAAGTATCTCGGTCTGTCGCGCCGAAACGTCGCCTACGCTGTACGGAACGCAGGGGACCCAGTTTGCTCCGCGGCAGAATATTTTTTCGCCGTTAATTTTAAGCGTAAATCCCGAAAAGCTTTCGTTAAAATCGTAATTCTTATTCTTTATAGAAAGACAGAGGTTATAGACGTCGCTGCCCTTTTCGTCTGGGAGCTGCATTATCTTAACGGTTCTGATACCGAATTTCTCGCTGTAAACCGTTTTGCCGTTATCGGAAAGAGTAAAGGTATAAAGCGGCTGCTCTCCGTAGCCGAGCGGATACCAAAGGCGCGGAGAGGGAATATCGAAATGTAGTCTTACGAAATCCTCTGCGCAGTATTTTTTCTTACTGCAAACACCAGCTCCGTCGGCATCGGTTACCGTAAACTCGAGAATTCTTCCGCTGTATTTTGTGTCAAACCCAACGTCAACGCACACAGTTGCACTCTCGTCATCAATATCAGTGGTGGTTATGTAGACGTTTTCGGTATATACCTCGTCCTGCTCGGGTATCATAAGCGTACACTGACCAAGCCCGACTGTCAAAAAGCGAGCAACCCAGTCCCAGCCGTAGGTACACTGCATACGTCTGGTGTACATACGCTCGGTGGTAAATGCGCCGGCGCGTTTCGGACGCCCCTGCACCCATTTTGTCGGAGAATAAAGCTTAACGGTAAGCTCGTTTTCGCCATTTCTAAGAGCCGACGAAACGTCTATATCGTGTCTTATATTTCCGTTTTCGCTGTGATAAACCTTTTCCCCGTTAAGAAAAACGTCGGCATAGGTATCTATACGCTCAAAACGGATTTTCGCGCCGTCTGCCGCACCCGTAAATTCAAACGTCTTTTTATATTCGTAATCGTAATTTTCAAATTCGGTTACCTTGTCAGCGTTATCGCGCCAGAACAGGTCCTCCGGTAATTTTCCCGCCTTTATAAGGTCGTTTATAGCACTTCCCGGTACGGTTCCTTCAAAGCCAAAGCTGTCCGTTTCCGAGATTATGCAGCGTCCTTCCCACGCTCCGTTAAGATTAGTGTTTAACATTTTAATTCCTTTCCGCTCTTGCAACTTATACTGCTAAATCTCTTTCATTATCTTTTTATTCACATAGTCAAATTTTATAGTTTTTTTGGTTCTGCCGTGTCTGTCTGTGCCGGCACCGACACGAATAAGCGTAAAGCAGCCACTGTCCGTATCAACCGACACTACGTTAAAGCAGTCCTCGGATTTTTCCCCTATAACCCGCTCGGTATCTCCAAGTCCGTCCCACGAGGTTGCGTTTTGTACTACCGCGTTCAGAACGCCGCTATCTGTAAATCCAAGCTGATCAACGTGATCGTGTCCTGCAAGGTTACAGACAAAAATTCCACCGTACGATATAAATTCAGTTATCACGTCCTCATAAAGAACCCTGCATCTATGATCGAAATCGTAAGCCGTTCTGTCAAGCTCATACTGACGGAATTTGGTATTATAATCGTCAAGCGTTTGAAAGCCGGAGGTAACGGCATTTGTTATGTAGTGAGTAGGCTCGTGCTGTGCAGTAACAACGTGCATTCCTTTAGCAAACGCGTCCTTTAAAACACCTCGAAGCCAAGCTCTTGTCTGCCAAGTATCATAGTAGTCGTCCAAAAGACTGAGGCGCAGCTTTTTGAAATCCTTGTAATAGCTCATAGAATGCTCGCATTCAAAAAACGTTGCATCCCACCCGTCAGTATGACTGAAAAGCAAGCGATAAGTTATTTCTTTCTTACCGAGAAGCCACTCTCCTTCTCCCGAAAAGCAGTCGTGATTTCCTACGCAATTATAGATCGGTCTTACACATTTTTTGCTCGAATACATATCCGCATAAATCTTTTGAGAGCCACCGCAGAAATCGCCCGTATGAAGTCCAAAGCAAATTACGTCAGAGTAATGATTTATATACTCGGTAATTCTGTCCCATAAATTTTCCATAGCGTGTATATCCGAAAAATGCACAAAGGTGATTCCCTTTGCGTCTAAGACGTATTTTTCGACGTCTTTATTCAGTTCAACAATTCCCATACAGCTCCTCACGCAGTCAACGGCATATTTAAATACATTTTATAAGAGGATCAAAGGCAAGCGAAATCCTCTATTCAAAAGTATAACACAAACGCGCGCACGTGTCAATATTTTATTATAAAACAATCTTATGCAAAAAATATATAACTTTTCCCTCCTGCCTCCTAATGACAGAGTTTGCCGACTCTGTCCTTTTTCCTATACGCAAAAAAGACTGAGAAAAAATCTCAGCCTTTTTATAATCCCGTTACGTAAGCTTTCAGTCCTTTTTCATAAGCTCGCTAAGCTTTTTCGTTATCGCGTCAGCGAGTAAGGCATGACCTATCTCATTCGGGTGGCAACCGTCCACAGTGTGCTCCTGCCACTTAAAATCAAAGTCCTTATGTAAATTAAGACAGGACACACCGTTTTCCGCGCAAAGCTTTTCGGTTACGTCTACGTAATCCTTAAGCGTTTGTCCGTTAAAGTTTTTCTCGCTTGTGCTATGTCTGCTCTTATCGGTTCTCCAATGCTCTCCACCGAGGAAATTACCGATACCCTCGTGGGGGTACGGGGTAACGAAAAGGGTAACCTTTCCCTCTCTCTTTTCCTTAACTCTGTCAATTATCTTTTGAAGCGCCGTGGCAAAGAAGCTATCCCCCTCACCGTAAATAGGCTTATCGCTCCAGAAATAATCGTTGGTTCCGCCGAAAATAACGGCAACGTCCGCTCCGTCGATCAGCTCCGCGCGGGTTAAAAAATCCTTACCGTCCTCGGTGTTAAGACCGGCTTTTGCAACCAGCGTTCCGGTAATACCGAAGTTCTGCTCCTCCATATTAAGACGCTGACTTACAAGCGTTGCATATCTTTTACTCTTGTCCTCAAGTGCATACCCGAGGGTTATGCTGTCTCCCAAAAAAGCAATAGTCATTTCTTTGTCCTCCCTTTCGGTAATTTTTATTTCAGATTACTAAACACCTGCTCACATATCGCTTCCATTCCAAGCGGCGTCGGGTGCCCCTCGCTCTTGTCAATGCCCTGGAGCTTTATTACGTTAACGTCAAATTGCTTTCCCGCATTTTCGATACAGTCTCCTATTTCGGACTTAAGCTCGCTGTTAACAAGGAAGTATATATCGGCATCGGGAAGCACCGCCTTCATTTCACTCATAAGACAGCCAAACGCCGGGAGAACATTATAAAGGTCTTTTTCTTCCCAGTCAGAAAGCTTTATCTCGCCTAACGGCGCATTAGACCAGCTATCGTTTGTGCCGCCGAACACTAAAACCGCATCAACCTTGTTTTCCTTAAAAAAGCCGTTATCGCGGAGCTGTCTGAAGCGGTAAATAAACGAGTTTGTTCGTGAGCAATCAACCCCGTTCCAGCCGGTGTAACACACGGTCGAGCCCGACCAGCTGTTGTTTAACAGCAAATTCCAGCCCGTCTTATTTAAAAGGCGCGCCCACCACGTTTCCTCTTTTTTCATTTTTGTTACGTGGTTTTCCGCTCTGCCCTTCGGTGTATAATAACACGCATACCCCTCGGGGATACAGCCTTCATATGTCGAATAGCTGTCTCCGAAAATAACTATGTTCTTACTCATTTTTTCCTCCAATGTTTTCTTAAATACAGTATTTTTCGCATCACAGAAGCGTTACTTCGCCCTCATTCCTTATAAACGGCTTTGCCCTCCCCGAAATAACGGCATCAATAAAATCCTGCACGTCCTTTATCGGCGTTTCGGTTGCCATACCGCCAAAGCGAGGCAACGCGCCACCGACGTGGTTGTCGCTACCCGCAAAGGGGATAAGACCGTAATTTTTACAGTACTGCGCGGCAAGCTCGTTTTCAAAATCGGTGCGGCAGGCGTTATATACCTCAACGCCGTGAACCGAGCGCGGAAAGAGACGGATATGGTCTATATACCCTGCCTCGCGGTAGGGGTGAGCCTGAATGAGCAGCGCACCGTCGTCCATAAGCAGCGAAAGCAACTCCTTTTTGCTCATTTTATCCATATCAGGGTGGTTTAGACACCACTCTTTTCCTATTCCGTAAACGAGGAAATCGGTTCCCTTATACGACATTTCGAATGCGGAAAAAATATCAATACCTATCTCATTTGCCATCGGCAGAGCCTCTTCAAACACCTTAAAATAGCTATCTATACGCGCTACGTAAGGCAGCCCACGTAACTCATAGGCTATATTTCCGTCTATAAAATGGTCGGTCATAAAAACGCCCGCGTATCCTGCGGATTTATAAAACTCTAAAGTTTCACGCACACCAACCTTTGCGCACGCGCTGAGCGGCGATGTGTGTACGTGGGTTTCGTAAAGGTACATTTTCTCTCCTTAAACACTTAATTTTTATTTAATCCAAACTTTCGTGTAAGCAAATTCCAACGTCTTACATTTTTTTCAAAATACGAAGCTCATAAGGATTAAGGCTCAGCACGTCTTTATAGCTTTCACCGGAAAGCAGATCGGTGTATTCTCCGTCAAAGCGGTACTGCCCCGCCTTTCCTTCTACCGCCGCGACGATATACAAAGTATCTTCCTCGCTTGCTCTTTTTGTTACCATTATGCCGTCGTCTGTGTCGTAAACGTCTGCATTAGCAAGAGCAGCTGCCTTACCTATTATATTTAAGAACATCTTTTCTTCGGGAAGTGTTCCAAGCATAATTACGAAGCCCTTGCCTACCTTTTTAATGAAAGAGGCGCACTTTCCGACAAGCGACGAATGTCCGTTTTTAACGGTAAGGAGAGGCTGGAAATCTCCGTTTTCAAACAGCTCGTAAACTCCGTTTCCGTAGACGGTTTCGCCGCTTTCGTTTTCAAGCGTCATTTTTCCGCTGTCTCCCGGAAGAACGTAGGCAAGCTTTTCGCCCGTTATATCCTCAATACAGCCGTAGGGGGCAGTTTTATACTTGGTTCCAACCGAGGTACGAATATCGGTCATAGGACCTACCACCCATACGCCGCCCTCTCTTACCCACTCTGCTACCCTCTCGCCAAAATTATGCTCTTCAAGCGTATATGCGGTGGGGGTAAATAAAAGCTTATATTTATTAAGACACTCTTTCGCGTCTATAACGTCGGGGTGTATACCCGCTTTAAGGAGCGACTTATAAAAGTGCTCTACAAATCCCGATTCGTTCTTTATGCAGGTATTTATATCCTGAGACTGCTTAATGTTCCAATTAAGCGAGGTAAAAAGGAGCGCCGTATCACTTTCCACCTTATATCCCGGAAGGAAGTCCTTTACCTTATTAAACTCAGCTGCCGCCTTTCTTATCTCACCGTTTGCGTAGGTATACCTTCCCGACGTATCAAGAACCGCGCCGTGCATAAGCTCGTGTCCCGCCCAGTGGGTGCGCCAGAGCCAATAAAGGTTTGCCTCTCCGCCGAGCATAATCGGAAGCCAGGTGTTCATATAGATAAAACCTTCGTCCTGAAGAAGGTGTCCGGGTGCTGTTGAACCGTTCCAGCACGCCTGCGTTTCGGTATTCCAGAACGGAAGCTTTGAAAAGCTTCTCATATAGTCCATCCACATCGTAACACTAAAGAGGTCGGTGCTGTAATGGTTAAACTGCGCAGCGTCAAGCGGCTCGTTCAGCTCTCTGTAATCAAAGCCGTTAAACGGCATGGTATCCGTGCCTATCGGTGCCTCGGAATATTTTCTGATAATCTCCGCCTGCATATGTACGAATTTTTTATGCCCGTCTCTGTGGGAAAGATTCCATTCAAGCTTTATATGGGGGTTATGCCAACCGTTAAACGGTGCGGGAATATCCTCAAGACTGTCATACGCTTGGCTGAAAAGGTTTAAATTCCAAGCCTTGTTTACTCCCTCTACGTCTCCGTACTTGTCGGCAAGGTGCTCCCTGAACGCGGTCATGCAGTGCTCACAGCAGCAGCCGGGCAGGTGGTGATATATTTCGTTATCTATCTGCCAACCGATAACGCCTGCGTCCTTTCCGAACTCCTTTGCCAGCTTTTCAACGATAATTTTGCTGTATTTTACGTAATCGGGGGTGTTCGAGCAACAGTGGCGTCTGCCTCCGTGGCCGGTTCTGACGCCGCTTGGCTGAAGCATTAACATTTCCGGATATTTCTTTGTAAGCCAGCGCGGGGGTGTCGCGGTAGGTGTTCCCATAATAACACCGATTCCCGCCGCGCGCATTTTATCAACAACTCTGTGAAGCCAATCAAACTCAAATACGCCCTCTGACGGCTCCATCTTTTTCCATGCGAACTCCGCAATTCTTACGACGTTAAATCCGCATTCCTTCATTTTTTCAATGTCGAAATCTATAAGGTTTTCGTCCCAATCCTCGGGGTAGTAATTTGCTCCAAGAAGTATTCTACTCATAGTCTTTCTCCTTATTAAACCTAAAAGTCGTAAGAACATTATAACACATTAAAAATCTTTTTTCAATAGAATTCGGTAAATAAAAATCCCCCCGTATAACAGGGGGTATTTCAGTTTCGGGCATAGCCCTAAACGTTACTGGCTACGCACAAGTGCGTTTTGAATTGGCCTGCCAGCCACTAAATTATTACGTAAACCCCCTACTAAAACCAAGCCTCCCTTGTGTAAAGGGAGGTGGCATTTTCATAAGAAAATGACGGAGGGATTGTAAAAACAAAAAATCAGTGCTACACAATCCC
>JAZRDX010000150.1:0-17221 GCA_045660565.1 Eubacteriales bacterium | reverse complement strand
CTACGGATTCTCCAGAGACGATGCAGGTAAGTTCCTGAATGCTTACTACGACACCAAGATATTCGAGAACGATCCTTTCGCAAGACTCGACCAGACCGGTGTTGGTAAGCTTATGGATATGTCCGTTAAACTCGGAAAGAGCGTACGTCCCGATATGCACGTCGGTATCTGCGGCGAGCACGGTGGAGACCCGACGTCTGTTGAGTTCTGCCACAGCCTCGGACTTACCTATGTATCCTGCTCTCCCTTCAGAGTACCGATCGCAAGACTTGCTGCTGCACAGGCTGCTATTAAGGAAAGCAAGTAATTTGCGTAACTGCTCTAAAAAGCAAGTAGCTTAAAGGTAATTAAATAAAATCACGCCCTTACGGAAGAAATTCCGTGAGGGCGTGTTTGTGTATCTGAATACAAAACGGTAATAAACAGAAAAGCCTTCGGAGTAAAATCCGAAGGCTTTTTGCACCTATGTTTATTTTAAAAAGAGATTCTAAAAAGCTCTTTGATCAGAAAGCTTATAATAAACGCGGTTTAATTATCAAATTCAGGTATCTCGTTTGAAAGCGGCTTACTGTCGCCGTGTCTGACAAAAAGCATAGTGATAAATGAGAAAACAACAAACAGCGTTCCAAATGCGAAGAAGGTATATCTCATTCCGAGCCCGTCGTAAATAAAGCCGGAAAAAATTGGTGCGACTATCTGTGCCGCCATGGACGCAGTGTAATAATAACCGGTGTATTTTCCAATATCGCTGCCCTTGGCAAGCTCTACTACCATCGGGAAGGAGTTTACGTTGATCGTTGCCCAGCCGATTCCTGCAAGGATAAATACAGGATACATTACAAATTCCGGTGTTTTTGAGGTTATAAAGTTTCCAATGAAGAAAGCGGAGGCAAGAATGATAACTCCTGCAATAACAGTCTTTTTTCTGCCGGCTTTTGATGATATGATACCTACCGGTATATAGGAAACTATTGCGGCAGCCTGAGCAATTATTAGTGTTAGATTGAAATCAAAGCCGAGAATGTTAGTTGCGTAAACGGAGTACTTACTTGTGATGGAGTTGTAGCCGATATACCACAGCGCAACGGACGCAAGAATGAACATCAGGGATTTGAACTCGGCTTTAGAGAGCTTCGTACCCTTTGTGTCGGGTTGTGGAGTATTTAAGGCTTCGTTAGAATCGAGAGCCGCGGATTCCTGCTCCATTTCCTTTGCCCATTTGTTTTCCTTAATGCCTATAATGAATACGGTAAGACCGATGAGCATTATAGCCGAGACGGCAATAACGTAAGGGGTGTACTGCATATAATGATTTTTTGACGTAGCGAAAACTATTCCGAGAACAAGTACTAAGATTCCTCCCGCGGTACCGGTGAGATTAATGATAGCGTTACCCTTGGAGCGCAACGGCTTTACGGTGATGTCGGGCATCAGGGCAACGGCAGGGGAACGAAATGTTGCCATAGCGATAAGAAGTACAAGCAGTGTTGCTATAAAACCGACTATTGCGATCGGGTTTTTCATTGTGATCTCAACAGTCAGCTTTCTTATGTGCTCTAAATATTCGGTATCGGTCATAGCACCCTGCTGTATTTCGGGAATACCGGCACCTGCAACAGCAGCAAGCTGATAGTTATCAACAAGCGTCAGACAGATGAAAGCGACGACAGCTACTATTGTTCCTATAAAGATGAAGGGTGTACGTTTGCCGTACCTTGTGCTGATCTTATCGGAGAATGCCCCGAAAAGCGGTAGCATAACCACCGCAAGGACATTGTCGATAGACATAATTGCTCCCGAAATCGATTGCTGAAGTCCGAAGTGGTTAGTAAGCATCAGAGGGATAATGGCGTCGTATGCCTGCCAAAAGGCTGTGATAAGGAAGAACGCCATTCCGACAAGCACTGTTCTTTTGTAGTTTAGTTTCATAAATTTTCCTTCCCTTATTTTAAAATGCTCTTTACTGTATGTGAGATAAGATGCCCGGCTTTTCAGAGTCGCCGTATCGGTCATTGGCTCTTATACATAATATAAAAAACGGAGAAATTTTAGTGAAGCCCTTGGGTTCGGTATTTCTCCGTTTAGTGTCTTACTGTTCTGTAATTGAGGTAATGATAACTGTAAATTCTGCGGTAGAGGTTGCAAGGGTTACAGTCATTCCCGCGGCGAGAAAGTCGGTTCCGTTAATATAGCAGCCGTTATTCTTGTTTCCCTGAGCCGTAAACGAGCCGGTGATTTTAAATAAATCGGACGAGGTAACCTTGCTGAAGGTTCCGTCTTTATAAGACGTTCCTAACGGATTCGTTACCGTATTCGGTACGTATACGACGGCGGCTTCCTTGTTAAGCCCCGAGAGGGCGCCGAGCTGAAGCGATTTTTCAATCCACGTAACCGCACTTCCGTCAGAAAGCTGCTCCGAGATGTTAGCGGGAACGTTTTCTGCTTCAAAGGTTACCGTAAAGGTTGTATGCTTTCCGCTGCTGTTGAATACGTCGATTATCTGCGCTCTGAAAATTATACCTACGGTAATAAGTAAGGCGCATATTATAATCATAACGTCAATTACGTTAAAATGCTTTTTTTCTTCGTAAACGCTGTTTGGCATATTTACATCTCCATTCCGCCGCCCGTTATACGGCTGTAAAAACTAAGATACTTTTCTCAAAACAAACGGTGTTCGAAACTGTTTAAAGGTCCTTTTGATAATTAAGTCCGTTTTAAGCGGTCTTTTCCGTTACCGTAAGAGCGGTGCATTCTCCGCTTACGGATACACTGTCTGTACGTACGGAAACTGCTTTGCCGACGGATATTCTGTAGCCGTCGATGTTGTAGGTTCCGTCTTCAAACCAGACAGGAGCTTCAACTGTTATTTTAAGAACTATTTTTCCGTCAACGTCAGTGGTAACGGTAGCTCCGGTGGCTTCGTTTACACCGCTGAGCTTATAGACGTCGGACTGAACCTCTGTTACCTTTCCGAGAAGCTGACTTGAAGAGGTGTCATAAATGCTGTCTCCGACCTTTATTCCGTCTTTAAGCATCTCCGGCAGAGCCTCGGTTGTTACCGTAAATACGGCATTTTGTCCGCCGCCGGAAATAATACCGGGGTTCGACCGTATAAACTTAACCGTAGTAAGCGTAATAACGACTATAACCAAAATTATAAGTATAAAGTCAAATACGTTAAAACGGTGTTTTTTGTTTTGAGATATACTTGCCATAAAAATCTCCATTCCGCTACCCTCGGTAGCTAAACAAAATAAGATAATTTAATCTAAATAGGTGTCTCCGTAAAGGTTTGTTTCCTTGTTATCGGCTTCAAGGTCGAGAGAGGAGCGTCTTGCCGAAACGGTAACTCCCATTATAAGCCAGAATAGCAGCATTACCCTCGGATTATACCATATAAATTCGTTGATTCCCCAAAGGAAGGAAGCAATGATTCCGCACATTCCCGCGTAGCACATTATTCTTCCGTAGTCTGCCTTATCAGAGCAGTTTCTGCCGTAGGAAAGCGAGCTTTGAAGCACGAAGAATATTATCGCGGTAAATATTATAAGACCGAACATACCGAGAGAAATCAGTATCTGCATAATCAGACTGCCGGAGTGTACCGCGTTTTCGGTATTACCGATAAAGTATGCTGAGTATAACGAAGAAAACGCGTTTTCTCCCAGACCTATTCCGCCTATTCCAAAGTCGGCGAGCATACGCATAACCGCGTTCCAGAGATCGTATCTCGCTGTAACACCGATTAAACTATGGAAGAAGTTTTCAACCGAATAGATTTTCAGCGCGGGTAAAAACGGCAGGAATAAGGCGGCGATCAGCATATAAACCGCGGAGCGGCTCTTCCACAGCAGAAGTATTACTATATATGCGACTACTGCGGCAAGCCACGCGCCGCTCGGAAGCGTAATGAACAAATATATAAAGGCACAGATGTTTGCTATGAGTAATCCGAAGCGCATAGCCCTGCGGTTGCATATAAGGAATGAGGAAAACAGGAATAATCCGAGTACTAATACGAAATATGAGAGAACGGAGAAGGAAGAAAGGATGCCCGCGGCGGCATCTCCTACGTCGGTTTCGAGCGTAAGGTCAAGCTTAAATCCAAGCCTTTCTCCGAGAAGTCTTGCTATTACCGCATATAAAGAAACGACAGCCCCTGCGAGAAGCACAGCGTTTACACTGCGTTTAAACCATATAGCACTTCTTAAAATACTTGCGGAAAGGAAATATATTCCGGTAAACAGGATGTACGTAAGAACGCTTCCTTTTTCACCGAAGGTTACTGCTCCGCCAAAGGCTATAAGAAGCAGGAATATTCCTACGAAAATATCGGGAAATTCAAGCGAGAGGGTACGTTTTCCGCATAAAACCTTAAATATATAAGAAACCGAAATGATAGCTATTGCGCCGACAAGAGCGTTAAGACTTGCAAATGGGGCAATTAAAAACAGCGATATAAGTCCCGTTTCGGGGCTTCTTACAACTATAATCGCGTATATTAACGAAAGGACGAAAAGCAAAATGCTCTGTATGGGGAATATGATTGTTAAAAATCCGAGAAGAAGCCCGAGAACGATAGCACCGCTTGCCGAAAGCTCTATGCAGTCTCTGTCGCTCAGCGCATTTTTGTTAAGTCCGAGAAGTTTAAAACCGATAGCGGAAAAAATTTTGCTTTCGAGAAGCGTCTCGGAGAGCGGTTTTCCCGAAAAAATCAGGAACAGCGAGCCGACTATTACCGCTATGGCGACAACCGGAGTGTAAACGTTGAAAACAGAGAGTGTGAAATGCGGGTTGATGAAGAAGTGAACGAACAGAGTCGAAGCCGCAAACGAGAGAAGAATAAGTCCGTAAATACGGCTTTTAACCAGCATTAGCGATGACGTTATCGCGTCAAGCTTTTTAGGTATTACGGAATCGGTTGCCTGACGTCTTACGATTTTTTTGAAGGATTTAAAAAGTGAAGCGGGCTTTTCGGCAAAAAAATGATATAAAAAGGATGCTCTGAAAAGCTCTGCGGTTTTATCGTAAGCCGTTAGTAGATAGGCTAAAAAGCTGTTTCGGAGTGTTCTCGATACCGTTTCCGCGACAAGAACAAGGAAATGAATTAAAACGCTTTGGCGTCTTAGTGTTCCGGGCGCACGGCGTGTTTTCGGAGGCTTTGTCTTATTGTTGCCGCTTTCGGATTCGGATTCCGATTCGGTAAATTCAGAGCCTTCCGAGGAGGGAAGCTCGGTAGCCTCGACTGCCTGCTCCGGGAGAATTTCCGATTCAATTATCTCGGTGTCCGAGGGATCCGTGTTGATTTGCTTGAACGCGTCCGCGTCGGTGTGAAACGCAGATGCTTCTTCGGAGGTAAACACGGGCGCGGCTTCTGTTAATGCCTTGAGACTGCTTTCGTAAGACTCGTCCGATGTCTTTTCGTCCGAGGCACTTACGGCTTCCACGGTGTTTTCTTCATCGGTGAAAAAATTTAACTGCTTTATTTCCGATGTGTCCGATGTTTTGTTATGTCTTGGCATGCGCTTACCTCCTTTCGTTGTTTACATAATATAATTATTACCATTTTACCACTATAAACAGAAAAAGTCAAGTGAAAATATGAAAATAAGAGGTGGCAAAACCGTTTTTAAAAAATAAGGGGAGTATTTTAACAAAAAATAACCTGTGCGTTAAGAAAATATAAATAAATGATAAAAATACTTGAATTTTTTCCAAAAGCATGATATGATAAAATAGTATTTTAATATACATAAAAAAAGGAGTTAAACAAAAATGGACGAACCCCCTCGAGATAACTTTAATTATATATCGTCGCTTTTCGTGAGCGCGATATGCCTTGTGCTGTCTATAACAGAGAGCCAAGGAGCGAAGAAAACATGCTTTCCACGGTATATTTCAAAGGTAAAAAGCGCGTATGCGCTCAGAAAACCTAAAAAATATCTCCTGATTTCCTGCGGGCTATGTTGATACGGTGAGAATGTATATGACTGAAAATTTTAACCGTAATACGCCGCGGCGTAAATAAAAGAGAAATAAGGAGAATTTTTTAAATTATGTATCAACAAATACTTATAATGGTGGTGCTTTTACTGTTTTCGGCATTCTTTTCGGCTACCGAAACGGCGTTTTCATCACTCAATAAAACAAGAGTAAAGACCTTAGCCGAAAAAGGCAGCAAAAAAGCAGAAAGAGTTCTCGCGCTTTCCGAAAAGTACGATAGCCTTCTTTCAACGATTCTTATAGGTAATAATATTGTAAATATAGCGCTTTCCGCTATTTGTACAGTCTTTTTCATTAACGTATTTAAAAGCTACGCAAACGGCGAAAGCCTCGGAACGACAGTTTCAACCGTTGTAACTACCGTAGCGGTCCTTATATTCGGCGAGATAACCCCGAAAAGCATTGCTAAAGAAACTCCTGAGAAATTTGCTATGCTCGTTTCCTCGGTTATGTCGGTTCTTATCGTTATTTTTAAGCCGTTTTCATGGTTCTTCGGTCTTATAAAGCTTATGTTCTCAAAGATATTCAAAAACGATGAGGACAGAAAAATGACGCAGGACGAGCTGCTTACACTCGTTGAGGAGGTTGAGCAGGAGGGCGGAATAGACAGCTCTGAAAGTGAGCTTCTCCGCTCTGCTATTGAGTTTACCGACAGAGAGGCGTCGGATATATTAACTCCCAGAATTTCGGTTGAAGCCGTTTCCGACGAGCTTTCGAACGAGGAGATAGCGACGCGCTTTAACGAAAGCGGTTATTCAAGACTTCCCGTATACAGCGGAAGCATCGACAGTATAGTCGGTATTATACATCAGAAGGACTTTTACAGCACCGTTTTCGGAACCGATAAACCTATATCGGAGATAATGAATAAGCCGGTATACATACCGCTTTCAATGAAGATAAGCGATATACTTAACCTGCTTCAGAAAAATAAATCCCATATAGCCGTTGTCGTTGACGAATACGGCGGAACGATGGGTATAATCACCATGGAAGACATCTTGGAGGAGCTTGTAGGTGAGATTTGGGACGAGCACGACGAGGTCGTTGAGGATTTCGTTCAGCTTGATGAAAACACTCACAAGGTGCTTTGTACAATGGACCTTGAAAAGCTCTTTAAATTCTACAATATAACGGATGAGAGCGACTCCGCTACGGTTGGCGGCTGGGTTCTTGAAAAGTTCGGATATTTCCCGAAGGCTGAAGAGGAGTTTGAGTTTGAGAATATCACCGTTCGCATACTTGACGCCGATGATCAGCGTGTAAATGAGATTACCGTAACTCTCCGCGAAGAAAGCGAAGAGGAGGAAAAGGAATAAGGTAGCGTGCTTTGGAAAAAAGGAAACTTACAAGAATTTTTGCGGCGGTGCTTGCGTGGATTTTAACGGTGTCGTGGGGATATTTTATATACTCCATGAGTGCCGAGGATTCGGGAAAATCAAGCCAGACCAGCGGGAAAGTGGTTGAAAGCGTGGCGGGAACCTTTGTTCCCGACTACGAAAAGCTTCCTGAAAAGGAAAAAAACGAAGTAAAAAGTAAGCTCTCGCTTCCGATAAGAAAGCTTGCACATTTTTCCGAGTTCGCTGTTCTCGGCGCGCTTTTACTTACCTCTGTAAAGCTGTCCTTTTACGGTAGATTTCCTATTCCGTATTACATTATCGCTTCAGTGCTTCTCGGCGGTGGATATGCCGCGCTTGATGAGGTTCATCAAGCCTCGGTTCCGGGTAGAGCACCGAGATTCACCGACGTTCTCATAGACCTTAGCGGTGTTCTGTGCGGCGTTCTGTTTATCGCACTTGTTATTTACTTAATTGAAAGAAAAAAGAGGCGTTTAATCAGTTAAACGCCTCTTGATACCATAAGGGGAGAATCGGATCCTCGTCAAGTATTTTTCCGCCGCAGTGAATTGCTATCTGACGAAATCTTACCGTATTGTCGTAGAAGTATATTTCGTCGCAAAGAGAAATTATACGGCGCAGGTTTTCCGGCATAGCGTTGTATCGGGTTATAACCGCGCGGTCATCAATACCGTGGCCGCCTCTGTCTACCCTTCGATGTACACGTTCTATTGCCTTATCGCTTCCGTCGATTCCGACGAAATAGAGGATTATTTTAAACCCTTTTGCGCGTGCTTCCTCGAGCTGACGGTAAACCACGCGACCTGTAAGTGTGCTTTCGAAGTGAAAGCTTTCACCGGCTTCTATGTAGCTGTCGATAAGCTTTTTTGCAAGCTTTGCCGCGCGTACCTGGATAATAGGGTTCTGCCACGAGCCCTCGGATTTGACAATCTCGTCAATGCTTACCCTTTTTCCGAGATTTTCGGTTTGACTTATAATTTCATAAAGCGAGGTCTTTCCCGCGCCGTTTACACCGCCGAAAAGTATCGCGACGGGGGTGCTTTTGTTAACGTTATTGCTCATACAAGACGTTCCCCCACTATTTTTTCCTGCTCGGTCTGAAGCTTTAAGTTAAGTATTTTTCTGTAAAAGCCTCTTTCGTCTAAGTTGTCGGTATTAAGTATTGCCGTTTCAAGCTCTCTTATGGTGAGGTTGCAAAAGGCAATGTAAAAATCACTGAGAGATTTTCCGGAGTTGATTTCGGAGTTGTTCATTTTATTTCCTTTCTTTCGGACACAGGCCCTTTCTTTCGAGCGGAAACAAAGGGGTATGATTTTTCTGCTTAATCAATATGTACGTTGCCCCGAAATTTTCGGGGCGTAGTGCTTTTATGCCGTTGTTGGTTTTATACCAAGGGGGCTTAAACCGTTTTTCAGCTTCCCCTATGACAGAGATAACGTTATTCCTAGCTCTTTTTGCAGCAGGAGCGGCGCTTTATCATGGACGACATAGAGGATATAAGACACGCCGAAGCAACCGCGGCGGCTCCGATTGCTATATGAATGGGCTTTATTGTGAAATTTCCCTTCATATGCATAGCAAGGTACGGCTCCTTTTCACCGGAGCGTTTCAGCTCTGTTTTGCAGTCGTAGTTTTTTGATATTTCAAGACGTTTGACCGTATCAAACGCTTCGCTCAGAAAATTTTTCATACCTTTGTTCCTTTCCGTTTGGAGGGTTACCGTATTTCAGATTAGAATATTTATTTTTAATATTCCGTAAGACAAGTGGAAATAATTTTTATAGTAGCTGAAAAGCTTTTTAAAACAATTTTACTTGTTTAAATATAGTATAACTTATTTCGGTCAAAAATACAAGTGTTTTATTATTAATTTTTAAGGAGGCGCGGAATTTTGAATATTAATCTTCAAAGCCCTGTAACCGCACTTAGCGGCTGCGGTAAAAAAAGAGCGGAGCTTTTAAAGATTCTCGGTATAGAAAACGTCGGTCAGCTTCTGCGCCATTTTCCGAGAGGATACCAGAACAGGGGAGACGTTAAATCTCTTGACCGAAGTCTTGTAGGGGAGACGGGTGCGTTTGTTTTAACCGTTTCGTCGGCAGTTTCGTCGGTAAGGATACCCGGGGGGCGTACGTTAACTAAATGTAAGGCATTTGACGGAGAAAAGAGCGCGACGCTCGTCTTTTTTAACCGACCGTATATCAAGGACGTGTTGAACGTCGGGTGTACGTACAGATTTTGGGGAAAACTCAGCGAAGGGAAAACCGGTCTTGAGCTTCTGCCGTCAATAGTCGAGCCTGTAACCGAGGGACGTGAGCTGAAAAAGCTTATTCCGATATACCCACTCACAGAGGGACTTACACAAAGCTTTATTTCGGGGCTTATTTTAAATGCGTTATCGACGCTTCCGGCAGGAGCGTATAACGATGTGTTGCCTGAGGACGTACGTGAATCTCTTGGTATTTGCGACATTGCGGAGGCGTACAGGTGTGTACATAATCCGAAAAGCGCCGAAATGATTGAAAGGGGCAGGGGGCGCTTTATTGCCGAGGAGCTGTTTATATTTGCCTGCTCGGTTGCGGGCGCGAAATCCGGAAGAAAAAGCGCCGCGGGAAAGAAAATGGACGCGGAGAAAAGTAAGCTGTACGATTTCACAGCCGTGCTTCCGTATACCCTTACCCGCGCGCAGTCAAAGGTTATATCCGAGATAAGAAAGGATATGACAGGAGAGTACCCTATGGCAAGACTTGTTTCGGGAGACGTCGGAAGCGGAAAGACAGTTTGCGCGGCGGCGGCAGCGTTTATCGCGGTCAGAAACGGAACCCAGTGCGCGCTTATGGCGCCGACGGAGATACTTGCTTCTCAGCATTACAGAGACCTTTCGTCGCTTTTTGAAAAGCTGAATATAAAATGCGGATATTTAAGCGGCTCGCTTACTGCGGCGGAAAAGAGACGGATTTATGCCGCGCTTCAAAGCGGAGAAATTGATTTCGTTATAGGAACTCACGCGCTTCTCTCGGAGGGGGTAGCGTTTAAAAACCTCGGGCTTGTCATTACCGACGAGCAGCACCGCTTCGGCGTAGCGCAGAGGGCGGGGCTTACCGAAAAGGGAGAGACACCCCACGTGCTGGTTATGAGCGCAACTCCGATACCGAGAACACTTGCGCTTATACTCTGCGGAGACCTTGATATTTCGGTTATAGATGAGCTTCCGCCGGGCAGACAGCCGGTTGATACCCTTATAGTCGGTGAGCGGCACAGAGAAAGAATGAACGGCTTTATCAAAGAGCAGGTGGATAGCGGAAGGCAGGTTTATATAGTTTGTCCTACCGTTGAAAGCACCGAGGAGACAGAGGAAGAGGAAAAGGACGAGACGGAGTTTATCCGTTTTGACTTTGAAAAGGAAACGGAAAAGCTTCCGAAGCTGAAAAGTGCCGTTGAATACGAGGAAAATCTCAGAACAAAGGTTTTTCCGAGTCTAAGAACCGCATTTATACACGGCAGAATGAACGGAGCGGAAAAATATGACGTAATGCGTCGCTTTGAAAAGGGCGAGATAGATATTCTCGTATCGACTACCGTTATAGAGGTCGGTGTAAACGTGCCTAACGCTACCGTTATGGTGGTGGAAAACGCGGAGAGGTTCGGGCTTTCCCAGCTTCATCAGCTGCGCGGACGAGTGGGGCGCGGTAGCGAAAAGGCGTACTGTATACTTGTCTCCGACGCAAGCGGTGAGAGGGCAAGAAAACGTCTTGATATTATGAAAACGGTAAGGGACGGGTATAAAATAGCGAAGTACGACCTTGAAATGCGAGGCCCCGGAGACTTTGTAAGCTTTGGGGAAAAATCCGCAAGGCAGCACGGAGCGTTCGGCTTTAAGCTTGCGGGACTTTGTACCGACACCCTTATGCTTGAAAAGTGCTTTTCCGAGGCAGAAAAGCTTATATCGGAGGATCCGGAGCTTAAGTCGGAGAAAAACGCGTCTCTCTCGACGGAGGTTAAAAGAGCGCGCGGCAACGGACTTTCGACGCTTAACTGATAATGTGGGTGAGCTGTACGCGTTAGTTACGTGTAAAGGTAAAACATTCTTTACAGTGATGCGAAAAATTATTGTTGACATGATAAAGTATTTCGGTTATAATAAAAATAAAGATATTAAAATAAAGGAATTACTTAGATGAAAAGAATAGCGGTCATAGGCGGAGGAGCCGCAGGACTTATGGCAGCGGGAACAGCGCACGCGGCAGGTGCCGAGGTTATGCTGTTTGAAAAAAACAAAAAGCTCGGACGAAAGCTTGCTATAACCGGAAAAGGGCGCTGCAACGTTACCAACGCCTGCTCCGAAAACGAATTTTTATCAAACGTAGTTACAAATCCGCGCTTTTTGTACAGCGCGATAAACGCCTTTTCCTCTGATGATACTCAAAGCTTTTTCGAAGGCAGGGGAGTAAGACTTAAGGTGGAGCGCGGAAACAGAGTTTTCCCGGTCTCCGACAGAGCCTACGATATAGTCGACAGCCTCGGCTCGTACGCATCAAAGGTGAAGATAGTACACGAAAAGGTAACCGAGGTTAAGGCTACGCCCGAAGGTATCGCCGGGGTAACTGCGGGCGGGGCGTTTTATCCTGCCGATGCGGTTATAGTATGTACGGGCGGCGTGTCCTATCCGCTTACCGGATCAGACGGGGACGGGTACCGTTTTGCCGAGAAGCTCGGACACACGGTTGTTTCTCCCCGCCCCGCCCTCGTGCCCATTGATACCTTCGAGCGGTATGACCTTGCAGGTCTTTCGCTGAAAAACGTAAAGCTTACCCTTTCGCTTAACGGCAAAAAGATATATTCCGAGCTTGGAGAGATGCTTTTTACGCATACGGGTATCAGCGGACCGCTGGTGTTAACCGCGTCCTCGTATATGAATAAGGCGGTGTCGGACTATAAGATCAGTATTGATTTAAAGCCTGCGCTTGATAAAAACACACTTGACAGACGACTGCTTTCCGATTTTGAAAAGTACAGCCACAAAAACTTTGATAATTCGCTTGGTGATTTGTTGCCGATACGACTTATTCCCGTTATAATAAAGCTTAGCGGAATTGATGAAAAGAAAAAGGTTTATGAAATTACAAAAGAGGAGCGGTTAAAGCTTTTGGAGTTACTGAAGGATTTTCCGCTGTCTCCAAAAGCGTTTCGTCCGATAGAAGAAGCGATAGTAACCTCGGGAGGAGTATCGGTTAAAGAGATAGATCCACGTACTATGGAGTCTAAAATAGTCCCCGGGCTTTATTTTGCGGGGGAGGTTGTTGACGTGGACGCGCTGACGGGCGGATTTAATCTCCAGATAGCCTTTTCCACCGCATTCCTTGCCGCGCAGAGCGCAAGTGAGGAATATTAACCGTAAAGCGCAGTGGAACATAAGACGCATCTGTAAAAATGGCGCTCACCGCGATACGGCGAGGGAGCATTTGGCAGAGAAATATAAAAATATAAACGCAGTTGAAAGGTGAAGAGAAAATGATAAAAATAGCGATAGACGGACCGTCCGGTTCCGGAAAAAGTACACTTGCAAAGGCGCTTTCGAGAAAGCTCGGATTTGTTTACGTGGATACGGGTGCGCTTTACAGAACGATAGGCCTTTACGTAACCGAAAACGGTGTATCGTATGCAGATAAGGAAAAGGTGGTTTCGATGCTCCCCGAAATAAAGGTTGACCTTTCGTATGACGAGAGCGGAGCGCAGCACGTTCTTCTTAACGGTAACGACGTCGGAGACAGAATAAGAACGTCGGAGATAGCCGCCGCGGCATCCGCTGTTTCCGCTATCCCCGAGGTAAGAGCGTTTCTTCTCGACACGCAGAGAAATATGGCGCTTACTCATAACGTAATAATGGACGGACGCGATATAGGAACGGTTATTTTCCCCGACGCGCAGGTTAAAATTTATCTCGTTGCATCTAACCTTGCAAGAGCGGAGAGACGCTGCGAGGAGTTAAAGGCAAAGGGTGAAAATAAAACCGTTGAGCAGGTTCTTGCCGACATGGCGGAGCGTGATAAAAACGATTCAACGAGGAAAACCGCTCCCGCTGTTCCGGCACCCGACGCGGTATTCCTTGATACCTCGGCATATCAGCCGGAGGAAACGCTGGACGCGGCTCTGAAAATAATAATGGCAAAGGTTCCGAATTTGCAGGTGAAATAACGTTTTTACAATCCCGTGTGAAAATATCGGCGCACGATACAAAAAATGAGCCGAAAAAGCAGATTAAACATTCCGGAGATTTACGATGAATAAATTTTACAGTAGAATTTATAAGCTTCTCGCAGGGCTTGTGAGAAAGGTTTACAGAATAGAGATAGTCGGAAAGGAAAACGAGCCGGAGGAAGGGCCCTTCCTTGTTTGCGCAAACCACATTTCAAATCAGGACGTGGTTATTCTTGCCGCCTCTCTTAAGCATCAGGTAAGGTTTCTCGCCAAGGCAGAGCTTTTCAAGGTTCCGCTTCTCGGCAGACTTATAAGAGCGCTCGGCGCTTACCCCGTTGAAAGAGGTAAGGGAGACGTAGGTGCTATTAAAAACACCTTGAAGCTTATAGACGAAGGTGAGGTCGTAGGCATTTATCCGCAGGGACACCGTTACGCCGGTATGCACCCGGCTGACACCGAGATTAAGGGCGGAATAGGGCTTATACTTACGAAGAAACGGATACCCGTACTGCCCGTTGCTATTCAGACCAAAAAATTTAGGGTTGCCATGTTCTTCAAAAAAACAAAGGTTATTATCGGAAAGCCGCTTTATATCGACGTTGCTACCGAGATAACGGGAAAGAAGAACGACTACTATAATGAAATTTCCGCTGAGGTTTTCACGCATATATGCGGACTTCTTGATAAAACGGCATACCCGCAGCCGAAAAATCCGAAATTCCTTGTTGGCGGTGGTGAGGGAGAGACGCTTCTTCTTGAAAGCGCGGAAGGTAATGACGTAAATACAGCAGATACCGAATTAAGTGCGCAAAAAACAGCTGAGGCAGTAATATCCGAAGAAAAGACAGCAGTCGAAGAAATAGCTGAGACAGCGGTCGATGAAACGGCAGCAGAGGAAGCGTCGGAGGACGTAACTGCCGAAAAGACGGGGAACAGCGAGGCAAAGGAATGAAAATAACCGTTGCAAAGGGCGCGGGGTTCTGCTTTGGGGTTAGACGAGCTTATAAAATTCTTGAAGAGGAGATAGCGAAAAATCCAAAGGGCGGCAGGATTTTCACCCTCGGAAGCTTCGTTCATAATCCGCTTATCGTTGAGGAACTGAAATCGCGCGGAATCCCTCCGATAACCGAAGACGAGCTTAAGAAAATCGCTTTAAGCTCAACAAAGGAAAGACCGGTAACGGTCGTTCTCCGTACTCACGGTGTTACAAAACAGCTTGTGCACGAGCTTAATAAGTACGTAGAAAAGGATATAGGATTTAAATACGTTGACTGCACCTGCCCGTGTGTTTCAAAAATACACCGTACCGCTGAAAAAGAAACTGCGGAAAATCCTGAAAAAAAGCTGCTCATTATTATCGGAGACGAAAAACATCCTGAGGTTAAGGCGATAAAGAGCTACAGCGAAAGCGAAACGCTTGTCGCGCCTACACTTGATGCCCTTAAGTCGGTTCTCGACGAAAAGGGCGATGCTTCACAGCGGGAGATAATATGTGTGGCTCAGACTACGCAAAAACTAACAGAATGTAAATTATGTCAAAATTATTTATTAAACCGCTTTACTTTTTTAAAAATATGTGATACAATTTGTAAAGTTACGGAAGAAAGACAAACCGAGGCTCAGGAGCTTGCAGGTCAGGTTGACGTAATGCTGATACTTGGCGGCAGAGAAAGCTCAAACACCAATAAGCTATACGAGATATCAAAAAAGATTCAGCCGAATACCTTCTTTGTTGAGCGCATCAGTGAGTTGCCTTTGGAATGCATAACTCCGGACGTTAATTTGGGAATTACTGCCGGAGCTTCTACACCGGACAGTTTAATTGAGGAGGCTATTAAGGCTATGAGTGAGAAAATTGAAAACTTTGCAGAGCTCTTTGCGGAGAGCGAAATGCATTTAATCAGAAAGGGAGACACGGTAAAGGGCGTTGTTATCGCTATAAACGACCGCGAGCTCAAGGTTGACGTTAATTCTAACATTACCGGAATTATATCTTCGTCCGAGCTTTCCGACGACAGCTCCGTTAAGACGACGGACTTCAAGGTCGGCGACGAGGTTGAAGCAATAGTAATTAAGACAAACGATCCCGAGGGTGTTGCCGAGCTTTCCAAGAAGCAGTTTGACAGCCGCGCTAACAGAGCAAAGGTTGCCGAAGCGTTCGAGGGTGGCGAAATCATCGAAGGAAAGATCACCGAGGTAGTTAAGAACGCCGAGGGTGTCGCGAAGGGACTTGTTCTTTCCGCGCTTTCCACCAAGTTCTTCATTCCCGCGTCTCAGACCGGAATTGCAAAGGGAGGAGATATTTCCGTTCTTCTCGGAACCACACAGAAGGTTAAGATTACCGAAAAGGGCGCATTCAAAAAGCGTCCCGTAGCATCTATCTCCGTTGTTGCAAACGAAGAGAAGAAGGCTGAGATTGAGGCATTCTGGAGCACTCTTTGCGAGGGCAAGACCTTCGAAGGAACCGTTAAGTCCATGACTGACTACCGCGTATTCGTAAACATCGGCCCCGTTGACGGTATGGTACACAAGACCGAGCTCTCCTGGAAGCGTTTCCGCGTTCCGTCCGATATCGTATCGGTTGGAGACAAGCTTGAGGTTTATATCAAGGATCTTGATGCCGACAAGAAGCGCATTTCTCTCGGCTGCAAGAAGGAAGACGAGAATCCGTGGAAGCTCTTCACCGATAAGTGTGCGGTTGGCGACGTTGTAACCGTTAAGATAGTAAATCTTATGACCTACGGTGCGTTCGCTGAGGTTGTTCCCGGTGTAGACGGACTCATCCACATCTCTCAGATTGCTAATAAGAGACTTGGCAATCCCGCTGAGGTTCTCCACGTTGGCGACGAGGTTCAGGTTAAGATCACCGAGATAGATAACGATAACAAGAAGGTTTCGCTTTCTATCCGTGAGCTTCTCGAGCCCGAAGTAAAGGACGAAGAGGCTGTCGAGGAAACAGTAGCAGAGGAAACCGTAGAGAGCACCGAGACTGCGGCTGAGTAATTTACTCTTAATACAAAAAATAAATAAATTACACGGTTGTTTCACTAAGAGACAGCCGTGTTTTTTTGGTGTACGACGAAAAAAGACCGAATTGAAATTAACGTGTTTCGATTCAGCCTTTTTGTTATTCACTTTTTAATTTTATATTCTCTGCACCATGGCGGGCTCCGTTATATTTAAATTCTCTGCGCCATGGCGGTCTCTGTTATATTTAAATTCTTTGTGCTATACCGGTCTCTACTATATTTAAATTCTCTCCGCAATTCGCAGCTTTGCGCTTTTGGAACGGGGGTTAAGCGAGATTTCCTCGTCGCTCGGTACTATGCCCTTTGAACAGAGCTTTAATTTGGGTTTGTTTCCGCATACGCAGATAGGGAGCTTAGGCGGACACGTACAACCCTTCGCAAGAGCGGCGTATGTCTGCTTTACAAGCCTGTCCTCAAGAGAGTGGAATGTGATAACCGAAAGCCTTCCCTCGGGTTTTAAAAGCTCGGTAAGATTTCTGACAGTCGGTTCGATTATTTCAAGCTCGCCGTTTACCTCTATCCTTACTGCTTGAAAGGTTCTTTTAGCCGGATGGCCGCCGTCCTTTGATGCCGCGGGACCTATGGCTTTTTTAACTATTTCCGCAAGCTCACCGGTTGTTGATATAGGCGTTT
>JAZRDX010000149.1:0-15143 GCA_045660565.1 Eubacteriales bacterium | reverse complement strand
ATATGCTTATTCGGAATATACTCTACCTTTATGTTTTCGTCCTCGAATACTACTCCCGGCTTTACAAGGTGAACACGAACTCTGTCAAGCTCCGGCTCGGTTATTCCCGTAGCCTGCGTCCAATTAATAAGAGCGTCAATCTGCGGCTGTTGGGTGATATAGAAATCTCCGGAGCTTTCCTTATAAAACCAATTCATAAGTCCAAAGAGATTAAGCATACCCGACGTATGGTCTCCGTGTGAATGCGTGATAAAAAGAGCCTTGAAATCGTTGATGCTTAAGCCACGGTTGATTATCGATTCAGCGGCAGGCGCACCTCCGTCTACCATATAAATTTTGCCGCCCGTTTCAATCATATAGCAGCTGCAAAAGCGTCCCTTTTCCGGTACACCGTGTGATGTTCCTACAAATGTTATTTTCATATTGTTTTACCGTCCTTTTCCGTTAATATTAAAGCGTGGATTTAACGACGTGCATATTGCCGCGAAGTGTGATTTCACCCGCTCCCGCAACGGCAAAAACGGTGCTTCCCTTTGTTACGCTTATCTCCTCGTCAGCGGAAACAATCGCACCCGTACCCTCGGTAACGGTAAATGCCGCAAAGCTATTTTCGTTAACTGCGGTTTTCTCCTCGCCGTTTACGTCTATAGTCGAAACGTTAAAGAACGGACAGGAAACCATTATCTTTTCGTTACCCTTCTGTACGCCCTCTTCATAAAATTCAGTCTGCACGTCAAGGTTAGACGCGATAATTCCCTTTTCTATATGAAGCTCTCTTTCGTTGCCGTTTGCGTCCTTACGCTTATAGTCGTAAAGACGGTAGGTGGTATCTGACGTCTGCTGAATCTCGCATATCGTAATACCCGCACCTATTGCGTGAATGGTACCCGCTTTGATAAAGAATGTGTCTCCCGTCTTAACCGGAACCTTGTTAAGGTAATCGGTTATAGTGCCGTCGAGAATAGCCTCGCGGAATTTTTCACCGCTCAGCTTCTCTTTTACACCGTAATAAAGAAACGCGTCCTTTTCAGCCTCGCAGATTATCCACATTTCGGTTTTACCGCCGTCCGCGTTAAGCGCTTTGGCGTTTTCATCGCTCGGATGAACCTGTATAGAAAGCGGATTTGCGGCGTCTATGAGCTTAATAAGTATCGGCAGTTTTCCGTTACCGCCTGCCGCTGTTCCGAGAATCTCTTTTCCCTCGGCGGCAATTATCTCATTAATTGCTTTACCGTCGTATTTACCACCGTCAGCGCGGCTCTCCTTGCCCTCGTAGCCCGACAGCTCCCACGCCTCGGCAATATCCTTAAATGCATCCTTACCGTATTTTTCGTAAAGATTTGTACCACCCCATATCGCTTTGTGGCAGTACGGCTTTAATTTTACAAGCTTCATCCTTGTTTTTCTCCTTTATATTCCTTAAATTATGTTAATCCGTAGTATTCAAGCAGTCCGTTATATATTCCCCTTGCGTAAAGCGCGGGATTTTCGTTCATATACGCCGCCTCTCCGGGGTTGGTTATAAAACCAAGCTCAACAAGAACCGCGGGCATATTCGTTTTTCTTAAAACGTAGAGCGACGGACGGACGAAAACGCCTCTGTCGGGATAACCGGTCGCTTCGGTTAATTTCTCTAAAATGTCCTCGGCAAGCTCGTCTGCCTGACCGCTTCTGCTGAAAACGTACGCTTCGCTTCCCGTAGCTGACGTTATATCCGAGGCATTTACGTGAATAGAAAGAAACGCATCTGCGCCGTAGTTATTGGCGGCTGTCGTTCTGATGTTAAGGCTCTGCGCATTTGACGTTCCGAGGACCTCGCTCGGACTGTTACGGGATAGAAGAACGTCAAAGTTTCCGTTTTGTCTTAGCAGGTCGGCAAGAGCCACTCCGACTGCATAAGTAATATCCTGCTCGCGAAGTCCGTTTCCTTCGGCACCCGCGTTAGGGTTTCGTGGATTATGTCCTTGATCAATAAAAATTTTAATAGCCATAGCTTCCCCTTCTAAGATATGATTTAAGCCAAGTTTTCTTTTAAATCGGCATACATCATATTATATTCTTAAAAAGGAATTTATGCCACGGTTTAAGGCTTTACCTCAGCTGTTTTCAGGTCTTAACCGGAATTTAATACCGTCTTAGCCCTCGAATTTTTCACCGCATTCGGGACAGAATTTAAACGGAGCCTTCGACTTATAGCCGCACTTACATACAAACTCGTCTAACGGCTTTTTGCTTCCGCATTCCGGACAGAATTTTCCGGTATTTACCGAACCGCAGGAGCATTTCCATGCCCCGGTGGGGATTTCTTCGGGTTTCTTAGCTCCGCACTGATAGCAGAACTTTCCTTTATTGGCGGCTCCGCACTCACACTGCCATATAGGTCTGCTATCTTTTTCAGCTTCTGCCGCTTTTTTAGCTGCTTCTCTTTCAGCGTTTTCCTTTTCGCTAAGTGCCGCCGCAGTGTTAAGGAGCGCGCCCTGAGACTGAGCGCTATTTCCCATAGCGTTACCCATCATTCCGAGTCCCATAAAGCCGGTCATAGCACCCGCGGAGTTTTCCGCCGCCTTCTGCATTGCCTGCATCTGAGCGTAAGCAAGACCGCCCGCCATAGCATTCGGGTTAGAATGCATAACGTTGGTATCAAATTCTTCTATGCGCTTACGGCTTTTTTCATCGGGAGTAACTTTAACTATCGCTACCGAAACGACGTCGAGACCGCGTTTTTCGCCCCACTCTCCGTCAAGGGTTTCGGACATATATTTCGCAATTTCTCTCTGCTTCATCGGAATCTGGCTGAATTTTATTCCCTCAGCGGAAAGCATACCGAGAGAGGTGTCAAGAGCGGTCATAAACTCGTCCTTGCACATATCCATAAGCGCATCCTTGGTATAAACGTCAGCAACCGCACCTGCGACCGACGAGAAGAACACGATAGGATCCTTTATACGGAAGGAAAACTGTCCGAAATATCTGATATAAAGCGCAGTTTTATAATAGGGATCGTCGTACACCATAGGAGAGGTTGTACCGAACTTATTATCCATTATTTCCTTTATGTTGACGTAGTAAACTCTCTGAACCTTTGCCTTATCTCCGCCAAAGGTAAAGCGTTCTCCAATCTTTTTAAAGGAATCGACTATCCCCTTCCAAAGTCCGCCACAGAAAATTGACGGCTCACTTGAAGAATCCCAGATAAATCTTCCGGGCTCCGCGCAAAACTCAACTATTTTACCGTCCTCGACGATTATAGCCGCCTGTCCTTCGGCAACCGCGATAGCCGAGCCGTTTGAAATGATGTCTTCCTTACCCTTATTATTTCCCTTGGTCTGCTTTTTTCCTTTGACAATAAGCTGATCATTGGTCATTGAATCAGCAAAGAAATACTCTTTCCACTGGTCGGCAAGAACGCTTCCCGCCGCACCGAACGCCGCTCTGATAAGTCCCATATTAAAATTCCTTTCTGTCTAAAAAATTGCGTATATATAAATATGAATCTTAATCTATACAATATAATTTTACAGCATTAAAGTAAGTCTGTCAAGTAATGTTTAATTAATTTACGAAAAAATTTATTATCCTTTTTTGATGTTTTTTAACAAAAAATATGAAATGACTTTAATTTAAAACAACAGGAGACTCACTTTGTTAGTTGAGTCCCCTGTTGCTTCACCCTTTTGGGTTTTATAAAAAACAGTAAAATCGTTTTTAGTGGCATGGCACACCTTGAGCAGATTTCCGTTAGGATCTACCGCCTTACTATGCTTGAAATACTCTTGCTGACCTTTGGAGAGGGTGTTGCCTTCGCTATCTGCGGAGATAGAATATTTTACAGAATTTTCCTTATCCCCCTTGACATTTTTTGATAAAGGTGCTATACTATCATTAGCAGATTGCTGATCTAATGGAGACTGGTTACTCCTAATTTCGGCGGTCTGTATTTTTTTGTCAAATTATCAAGACCGAAAAACTTTAATCTTGAGCCTTCTTATCAAGCTTTTGCATCGCCCTTAAAATCTGCTCTTTATATTCGCTAACTACGTTTTCGGGAGAAAGAATCTGAAGCGCTCCGTCAAAACCGAAAACCCATGAGAAAAATCTGACGCTTATTTCGATAGGCGCATAAAACTCAAAGTATTCTCCGCACTCGGTAACATTCAGAGACATACCGAATCGGTCGAACATCGCTCCGGCAAAACGGTTTTCACAGCGGAAACGCACGATTTCCTCTCTGCCTTTAAACATCTCAAAAACGTTACCGTAATATTTTGCAAGAGATATTTTCTCAAACTCCTCTTTTCCCTGCCGCGTGTCTCCGCTGAGCTTTATTTTTTCCATTCTGTCTACGCGGTAATGTCTTATACCTTCGGAATCGTGATCAAAGGCTATAAGATAGTAGTTATCCTCTCTCCACATAAGAGACCAAGGACTTACACGGTAGCTTTCTCCGTTTCTTCTTTCTACCTTATTTTTCGAAGGAGTTAATTCGGTATATTTAAACGTTATCGAGCTGTTTTCCGAAATTGCCTTATGTATAACGTCAATAAGGTAAAGTACTCCGCTCTGCTTTTCCTCTCTGTCGTAGACGTAAACACTTCGGGAAAGCTCACGCTCCTCATATCGGCTTGCAAGCTTTGAAAGTTTTTTGATTAACGACGTACACTGTTTTTTTGATATAAATCGGCAGGACTGAACTGCGTCGGTAAGCATCTTAAGCTCCGCAAGATCAAAATCTCTGCTTAAGGCACGAAAACCGCCGTTTCTTCCCTCCTCCTGCATTATATCGATAAGTCCCGCGTCATCAAGCGCGTATATATCGCTGTAAACGCTTTTTCTCTCTGCTGAAACGCCGTATTTTTCAAGAAGCTCTATTATTTTTTTAGTTGTAATCGAATGATTTTCGTCTGTTTCTCTTAAAAGAATATCCTTGACGTAAAGCGTTTTTAGTCTTTGATTTTCCTTTTTCATAGCATTATTCCTCTATTATCATATCAGTAATAGCACTTTATAACATATTTACTATTTTCTTAAACATTCTGCCGCGCTGCTCAAAATTTTCGAATCTGTCAAAGCTCGCCGAGGCGGGAGAAAGCAAAACACGGCCTCCGTCTTTGGTTATCTCCGCCGCTATCCGAACTGCTTTTTCAAAGTCGTTTTCATAATAAACGTTACAGCCTTGTCCGAGGTCTCCATGCTTTTCTATCGCCGTTTTTATCACGTGCGCCGAGGCTCCGGTTACAACTACGTTATCCGCTCGTCTTAAAAGCTCCGCAGCAAAATCTCCGTAATCAAGGTGCTTATCGTACCCTCCGCAGATAACCGTCAGCGGCTTTTCAAAGCATTTAAGCGTAACGACAGATCTTGACGGAGTTGAATCAATAGAGCTGTTATAGAATGAAACTCCGTTTAATTTTCGTACAAATTCCATTCTGTGCTCTGCTCCCGAAAAGCTTTCAGCCACGCTTTGAATATCGGAAAAATCGGCATCGTTTTTTGTTATTCCGATAGCTGTCATATAATTTAGAACGTTATGAAAGCCGGGAACCTTTATATCGACTACACTCAGACACTTTTTTCCGTAAAGGTATATTTCGCCATCTTTAAAATATACGTCGGTATTTGTTTTCGACGTGGATATTTCGGTAATCCTATTTGGAAAACGGTGCTTCTTCTCGCTTAAAAACTCCTTTTTTAGTAGCGAAAGCGTCCCTGTGTCGGTTATAAGCTCATGACAGCCGTCTTCCGAGTAAATACGCCGTTTTGCGTCAACGTATTCTGTCATATCGCGGTGATAATCAAGGTGATTTTCCGTTATGTTTGTAATCGCCGCAACGAAGGGAGAGCGTCTCATAGTCATAAGCTGAAAGCTTGAAAGCTCGGTAACCGTTACGTCGTTTTCGGTAAGACTGTCAAGGAAAGAAATAAGCGGAGTACCGATATTTCCGCCAACAAACACTCTTTTTCCCGTGTTTTCAAAGGCTTTTTCGAGGATTTTACCCGTAATAGTTGTCGTAGTCGTTTTTCCGTCGCTGCCTGTTATTCCGTATATTTTTCCTTTTGCTCTTTCGAAAAACAGCTCTGTTTCGCTGCTTAAAACCGCGCCGTTCTTCGTAGCCTCGGTTACTGCCTTGGAATAGGGGCTTATCCCGGGTGTTCTGAACACAAAGTCGGGTTTATACCGTTCATTTTCTCTGTAAATTTCAATAAATCCGCATCCTTCATTTTCCGCATCCGAAAAAATTTTCTCTTCCGTTTTATTTTTATCCGCCACCGTAACACTTGCTCCGTTTTTTATCAGCCATTTAGCAAGCGCCATATTGGATTTACCGAATCCGAGCAGCAGACATTTACTTCCCGAAAAGCTTTTCGGAAGATAAGTCAAAAAAATAACCCCTTTCAAATATAAAAATCAAATAACAAAAAGACCGTACAAGATAATCTTTAACGTCTCTGTACGGTCTTTTGTCTTTGGTGAGAGTGGACTTGTAAGCCGGGTTCTGTGTCGGTAAAACCGACCGCAGTTATCTATCTTGTCTGCACGTCGCCGTGCAGTTCTTTGCCACCTGCGAAAAAACATCGGGCAAATGCGGACCTTGGTCCTTTTCGCGTGCGGTGTTGCTTTGGATAGGGTTTACATTTGCAACTTTGTTACCAAAGTGCCGGTGAGCTCTTACCTCGCCTTTCCATCCTTACCTGCCAAAGGCAGGCGGTTTATTTCTGTTGCACTTTCCCGGAGGTTACCCTCGGCTGACGTTATCAGTTATCCTGCCCTGTAAAGCCCGGACTTTCCTCATAATAATACCTTTCGGCGTGATATTACGCAACTGCGCCGTCTACTCCCATAGTTATTATACACGGAAAGAATTTTTTTGTCAAGATTATTCGTTAATTTGCTCTAAAATTACCTTCTTAGATGAAAACAGGTGTAAAAAGCAATTTATAAATAAAAATCTAAACGTTTTTCGGCAAGCTCGTAGAAAGCTCACCCATATACTCGTTAAAGCCGTATTTTACAAGCTTAAACTCTCCGTCCTCGACGTCAATAACGGTAACCGACGCGTTAGGCGCCCAATTTAAATTCTTAGCTTCCTCAACACTTAATCCCATCGCCTTGACTCCTGCCATTCTTATAGGCGTTGCGTGTGTGGCGATACATACCGTTTCACCGTCATACATTTCAGCAATTCTTAAAAGCTCAGCGATTATTCTGTCAGAAAGCTCTTTTACGCTCTCACCGCCCGTCGGTCTTGCGTTACCTATATCCTCTCTCCAGATTTTAAAAGCCGAGGCAAATTCGGTTTCAAGATCGTTAAAAAGCCTATTTTCCCACTCGCCGGCATAGATTTCGCGAAGCTCGGTGTCGGCTATAATGCTTAAATTTTTCTTTGCCGCGATATGCTCAGCCGTATTCCACGCCCTTTTAAGATCACTTGAATATATAACGTCTATTTTTTCGTCCTTCAGGTATTCCGCCGTACACTCTGCCTGCATATGTCCAAGCTCGGTAATGTCAAGATCGGTATGTCCGAGAAAGGAACGAACAAGATTCCCCTCGCTCTGTCCGTGTCTGACAAGTATAAGTCTACACTTACTCATTTTTAGTCTCTTTTCGTCATTTTTTGTATAAAACAAAGCCGTAATCGTTATTTATTTACGAATTACGGCTTAATTTGTATTTTTATTGCCGTCCGATTTTCACTTTTCGGAGGCTTTTTAGGTTCTGTAATCTCCGTTGATTTTTACGTACTCGTAGGTAAGGTCGCAGCCGTATGCTGTTGCGGCGGCATCTCCGTCTCCGAGCTGAACCTTTATAACTATATCATCCTCAAGAAGGATTTCCTTAGCTTTTTCCTCGGAAAAATCAATTCCTGCTCCGTCCTTACATACAGGAATTTCGCCCTTTGCGCTTACAAACGCCACATCAACCTTGTTTATATCAACCGTAGCGCCACTGTAACCGATAGCACAGAGTACGCGTCCCCAGTTAGCATCGGAACCGAACATCGCTGCCTTTACAAGAGACGAGCAGATTACGCTTTTCGCTATAATTCTTGCGTTTTCCTTATCCTTTGCACCGGTAACGGCACATTCAAGAAGCTTAGACGCGCCTTCTCCGTCCTTTGCGATAGCCTTACAAAGCGCGGTAGTAACCGCGTTAAACGCCTCGGCAAAAGCTTCGTAGTCAGCGTTTTCCTCGGTTATTTCGACGTTTTCAGCCATTCCGTTAGCTACAACGGAAAGCATATCGTTTGTAGAGGTATCTCCGTCAACCGAAATCATATTAAAGGTATCCTTAACGTCGTTTTTAACAACCTTATTAAGCATTTCCGAGGAAATAGCGCAGTCGGTTGTTACGAATACAAGCATTGTAGCCATATTCGGATGAATCATTCCGGAGCCCTTTGCGATACCGCCTATACGGCAGGTCTTTCCGCCCGCTGTAAACTCAACGGCGACCTCCTTAAGCTTTGTATCAGTCGTCATAATAGCGTTTGCCGCATCCTGACTGTTTTCGTATCCGAGAGCTGCTGTGAGCTCCTTCATTCCGTTCTTTATAGGGGTAATATCAAGCGGCTGACCTATAACACCGGTAGACGCGCAAATAACGTCGCTCGCCTTAATATCGGTATACTCCTCTACCAGCTTACACATAGCTTCAGCGATTTCTATACCGTTCGCGTTGCAGGTGTTAGCGTTTCCGCTGTTACAGATTATAGCCTGTGCATATCCGTCGGAGATATTTTTCTTTGTAACGGTTATAGGCGCTCCCTTTACTAGGTTTGTGGTATAAACACTTGCAGCGGTACATTTTTTATCGCTTATAATAAGAGCAAGATCCTTTTTACTCTTATTTTTACGTATTCCGCAGTGTATTCCCGCAGCCTTAAAGCCTATGGCGGCGGTAACTCCACCGTTAATGTATTTCATAATTATTATTTCCTTCCTGCCGTTTTCACACAGACGGTGCAGAAAAACCTAAAGCCTCCTGCACCATCAATATAGCAAAATTAGTCCTTCTTGTTCTTTGCGTCGATCATCGCCTTGACCTTAAGCGGAAGTCCGAAGAGGTTGATAAATCCTGCGCAGTCCTTCTGGTCGTAAACGTGATCCTCGTCAAAGGTTGCGATCTCCTCGTCGTAGAGGGAATACGGAGAGGTTACGCCTGCGTTAATCATATTTCCCTTATAGAGGCAGAGAGTTACGTCTCCGGTTACGTTCTCCTGTGTCTTGTCAACGAATGCGGAGAGAGCCTCACGAAGAGGTGTGAACCACTGTCCGAAGTAAACGAGCTCTGCAAAGCGTCCCGCTACAAGCTCCTTATAGTGCTGGGTATCTCTGTCAAGCGTAAGGGTTTCAAGAACCTGATGTGCTCTATACAGAATGGTTCCGCCGGGAGTTTCGTAAACGCCTCTCGACTTCATACCTACGAGACGGTTTTCAACGAGGTCTGCAAGACCTATTCCGTTATCTCCTCCAAGTTTATTAAGCTTTTCGATAATTTCAACCGCTCCGAGCTTTTCTCCGTCTATTGCTACCGGAACACCCTTTTCGAAGCTGATCTTTACGTAGGTCGGCTTATCGGGAGCCTTGAAGGGCGAAATACCGAGCTCAAGGAAGCCTTCCTTATCATACATAGGCATATTTGCGGGGCTTTCAAGATCAAGTCCCTCGTGGGAAAGGTGCCAGAGGTTCTTATCCTTAGAATAGTTAGTCTCACGGTTGATCTTAAGCGGAATGTTGTGAGCCTCCGCGTAATCGATTTCCTCGTCTCTGGACTTTATATCCCACTCACGCCAAGGAGCGATTATCTTCATTTCGGGAGCAAAAGCCTTTATAGTAAGCTCGAAACGAACCTGGTCGTTACCCTTACCGGTACAGCCGTGGCAGATTGCATCAGCGCCTTCAGCCTTAGCTATCTCAACTATTCTCTTTGCGATTACAGGACGCGCAAAGGATGTTCCGAGGAGATAATCACCCTCGTATTTTGCGCCTGCCTTAAGAGTCGGGAAAATAAAGTCCTCAACGAATTCCTTCTTAAGGTCCTCGATGTAAAGCTTGGAGGCGCCCGTCTTTATAGCCTTTTCTTCAAGTCCGTCAAGCTCGGTTCCTTGACCTACGTCTCCCGAAACCGCGATAACCTCGCAGTTATCGTAATTTTCCTTTAACCACGGTATAATTATAGAGGTGTCAAGACCTCCCGAATATGCTAAAACTACCTTTTTAATCTTCTTGTCCGACATTTTTCTGTCTCCTTTAATTGTGTTTTGTAATAATATGCATCAATTATACACTATTTATCTCGGTTTGTCAAGTACTTTTTTGCAAAAATATAAGATTTTTTTCGCTACATATTTATATTAATTAACTAATCGGGCATTTTTTGCACTGTGCGAAAATGATGCTTTTAATCAAATGTGTATTTTTGGTGTATATTTACAGCAATTATTCACAAAATATTCTCTCAAACAAAAAAAGAGCAATACATCAAATAGCAAAAAAAGTCTTATAAAAGCGATTTTTTGAAAATTTTAGTACAAATTCTAAAAACCCTCTTGAAATTTTCGCAAAACTATGGTATAATGTAATAAATAATTAATTTGTACTACAGAAACGAGGTCCCACATTATGAATCCCTACTGCGAAAATCCTACCGAGCCGCTTCGCATACAAAAGGTAGAAAATTTCCGTATAACTCCGCACCTTCACACGTCTGCGGAGCTTATCTACGTTGAAAAAGGAGAGGCGCTTCTTACACTCGGCTCTCTTGAATTCAATTTATACTCCGGAGATTTCGCTTTGATCATGCCGAGCACGCTCCACAGCGTAACACCCGTTTCGGAGGATCTTACGTTATACGTCATAAACATAAAGTGTGATCTTATCCCGGATATTATTAAACGTCTCAGCGGTCTGCGCCCTGCCTCTCCCGTTTTAAGAAGAGCTGACGTTCCGCAAAGTCTACTTTACGCGTTCTCCGCGGTTGCCGCCGAGAGAGACCGTTACATAGCGTACAGCTGGGCACACCTTATGTTTACCGTGGTTGTTTCGGGACTCCGTTTTGCCGAGATACACGACGGGGTTACGTCTAACCTTTCGAACAAGGTTCTTTCCTACCTCGGACTTCACTACCGCGAACAGATTTCCCTCGACCAGCTTGCCGAGGCGATGGGAGTAAGCCGTTTCCACCTCTCTCACCTTTTCTCAAGCAAGCTTGGAATAGGATTCAAGGAATACCTTAACAATCTGAGAGTTGAGTACGCAAAGGGGCTTCTCCGCACTACCGATACGCCTATCGCGAGCATTTACGAGGTTTCGGGATTTGAAAACCAGCGTACCTTTAACCGCGTATTTAAAGAAAACACCGGCGCATCTCCCCGCGATTACCGTCTCGGACGCGAGAGCTTCGGCGTTCCGGATCCCAAAAAGCTTGACATAGCAATTCCCGAGCTTGACAAAACCGTTCCTACTCTTTCGGATATTGATATTGCGGACGAGCATATCGACACTCCCCTTGTAATTGAGGAGCCCACACCCGTAAAGCAGAAGGCGCCGAGAAAGCCGCGCACCGAAAAGGCAGCGGAAGCACCAAAGGTAGAAAAGGCAGCGGAGATAGAAAAAGCTCCCGAAAAACCTGCCGTTAAGAGGCCGGACGAAGTAAAAAAAGCGCCTGAAAAGACTGTGGACAAGCCTGATGCGCCGAAGCCTGCCAAGAAGAAAAACAACGCGTGGTTCTTCTGATTTAAGAATATTAAAAAACGACCGAAAATTCGGTCGTTTTTTTGTGTTGGATAAGTTTATTTGAAGTTTTATTTAATATAGACTGAAATTATTTTAAATCCCTTCAGTCAGTAAAACTGAGGCTCCCCTTGGAAAATCAAGGGGAGCCTTGCGATATAATCGGTTGTTTTTATCTTTTCGTTTCTTAAAGAATAATCTGTATAGCAGGTACTACGCCGTAAGAAGTGTAATAAACGGAGGTGTTGCGTTCAAGACTTCCGTCCGCAGCAACAAAGCGAACATTTTTATTTCCGTTGTTATGAGGTGAACGGAGCCACCAACCGCAGGTTCCGTCAACGTTCTGATTGGTAGTCGAACTTGCTCCCTGTACAAATGCGTAGTCGGTGGGATTCTTTTGTCTTACGGTATCCGTATCGGTAAATATCGAGGAGAAGCCGTAGTCGCTGTTCTTAACGTCGGAATAGGAAAGCAGGAATACTTTATCCTCGGTGTTCGGGCATGCGTTAGAGTTAGTACTAGAGCCCGTAGAGCCTACGCTGTTATCAACCACAGTGGTCTTTATGATCTGCTTCGAAAGATCGTCGAACGCCGTGTTATAGAAATTTCGATTGAGCCATCTTCTTATCGTGCTGCTTTCGTAATTGCTGTTATAAATCGTTCCGGAATCGTACGCCTGGCTGTCAATTATCATATCGCAGAGTATAAGTGCCGTTCCGTCCGCGGTATTCTCACTGAGAATCGTCCAGGTTATCGGCTCGAACTTAAACCAATAAACAACCCCGGTAGAATAATTATGATCATCCTGATGGCTGTTACCGCTCGATGAGGTTTTCTGTTCGTCGAAGGGACGGTAAGAGATGAAATATACTCCACGGTATTTATCCGCGCCGTCTACAACGTCTATATACCACATATAGTTACTTGCCGAGCCGTTTATGTAGTAGCCGTAAGAAGTCCAGTTCTGCGCATTTGCGCTCGTAGGAAGCGTTCCCGCCTTAACGTTAAGCGCCGCCTTTAAGGCATCGTCGGTTACCTCGCTCTGAGGATAGGAGCCAAAGGTGATCTTCTGTCCGTCGCGAACGTAAAGCTGTTTAGAGTTACACCATTTGCAATAACCGTCAACGAAGGAGCAATCTACGGTAGAAATAACAACGCTCGATTTGTCAGCTATTTCGGTCTCTCCCGCCGCATCCGAGAAGAATTTATCACAGCCGGAACAAGAGTAGTAATCAATGTTTCCTTCTAAGTTACACTGAGGTTCGGCAGCCGATACGTTTACAAGCGCGGAGTGAGAAAGAGTATAAACCGCGTTTACGGTTATATTCTCGTTTCCGAGGGTGTAGGATTCCCAAGCACCTGCAAAGCACTGCTTAGCAGGAACTCCGGGTTCGGTAACACTTTGAGCACCGGCGGTAAAATCCACAGTGCCGACAGTAGCGCCGTCAGCCTTAAAGGTTACGGTATAAGTTGCGGGGGGGGTTACCTCTCCGCCGTTTTCCGTTCCACCGTTCTCGGTTCCACCATTTCCGGTTCCGCCATTTTCAGTTCCGCCGTTTTCCGTTCCACCGTTCTCGGTTCCACCGTTTTCGGTTCCACCGGACGTTTTATCGTCGTCGCACGCCGCAAAGAGGGTGAGCGAGAGCGCAATCGTTAAAATACAAACGACCAGTAATAAAATGCGTTTTTTCATTGTCATACCTCCAAAATTATGAAAAAATAAACATACTTATTATACTACAAAAAAAGTTAAAAAGCAAGGTGTTTTCGAGTTTATTCGTTTTTTTTTACACTTTTGTTATATCATATCCATATATTTCGGTAACAAAATCTTTTACGTTACTTCACACATTCTAACAAGGCGAACTTGGGTTAATATAACAGATACTCCGTTTTTTATAAACAGTCATTCTCTTTAAGCCGGCTTTATCTTAAAAAATAAATTTATTTTTAAAAAACCTTGATTTTGTAATTATTATATGATAAAATGTTTTTAAAGCTACCCACCAAGTAATAAACCGCATAATAAGAATGGAGACTACAATAAAAAAAACTTACGCAGTAATCTCTCATACGCACTGGGACAGAGAATGGTATCAGCCGTTCGAGCTGTTCCGCTACCGTCTCGTCGATATGATGGATAATTTACTTAAAATAATGAAGGACTATCCCGACTACCGCTTTCACCTCGACGCGCAGACTGTTGTTCTTGAGGATTACCTTGAAATACGTCCCGAAAAACGTAAAATTTTGGAGAAATACGTTAAAGAAGGCCGTATTTTAATAGGTCCTTGGTACGTTCAGAACGACTTTAACCTCACAAGCGGCGAGGCAACGGTTCGTAACCTGATAATCGGTCAGAAAATTGCCGATGATTTCGGAAAATGCACCCGTGTCGCGTATATGGCTGACCAGTTCGGTCTTACCTCTCAGCTTCCGCAGATATTCGTTCAGTCGGGTATGGACAGCTGTATTTTCGGACGCGGCGCAAACGCACCGGATACTCCCCCGCAGTTTTACTGGAAGGGTGCGGACGGCTCAACAGTTCTTTGCGAATTCATGAGATGGTGGTACAACAATCTGCAAAGACTTCCGAGCGATACCGACGAGGCGGCAAAGCTTATTAAAATGAAGGCTGCCCTTATGTCGCCTATCATGAAAACAAGTAACTATTTACTTATGAACGGAGTTGACCATTTAGAGGCTCAGGAGGATCTTCTTCCGATACTTGACGCCGTACGTCCTCTTCTCTCCGAGGAAGCCGAGCTTATACAGGACACTATGCCCGAATTCCTTGAAAGAACCAAAGCGGAAATCAAGGAAAAAGGCATTTCGCTTCCTGAGGTTAACGGTGAGCTTCGCATAGGCGGAGAAGGAACCGTGCTTACCGGAACACTCTCCTCTCGTGTTTATCTTAAAATGGCAAACGTACGGGCTCAGGTCGCTCTTGAAAAACGCATAGAGCCTCTCTACACCCTTCTCTCCTCACTTAAAATAACCGACTACCCGACGGGATACCTCGATTACCTTTGGAAGCTTCTTATCAAGAACCATCCTCACGATTCTATATGCGGTTGCTCTGTTGATCCCGTACACTCACACATGATGGACAGATACGAGAGAATAAAGGAGAACACAGACGAGCTTATCCGCCGCGGTATGCAGTCGATATCCGACCACGTAGACAAGAAGAACCTTACCGAAAACGACTTTATTTTAACCGTACTTAATACCGTTTCATTTGAAGGAAAATCGGTCATAGACGCAGAGGTAATGATTCCCGACACCGAAAACGTCTCCTGCTTTAAGCTTCTTTCTCCCTCGGGTAAGGAGATACCGTACGTTGTTTACAAAATAAGCAACGTGGTTCACACCTCTATAAGCCCGATAAACCTTCCCGGTGAAGTTGC
>JAZRDX010000148.1:0-14743 GCA_045660565.1 Eubacteriales bacterium | reverse complement strand
CGCTATAACCGTGCAGGCGGTTGCCTGCCGGGTGCTCGGAATATTATTTTTGTGTTTGTAGGGACCGGCGTCCCCGACGGTCCGAAAAATTACGCCGTATGCTTTGCAAAACCGTTTTTTTGAATTTCCTTATAAGCTTACATTTTTTTAATGCTAACCAAATCCTCGGTCTTGTCAATAAGATACTGCGCTCCGCTTTCGGTAAGAACCTCGCGGCTTCTGTAACCCCAGGTAACCCCGACGGCAAGCGCTCCCGAATTTTTAGCGGTGAGCATATCTATATTCGAGTCTCCGACAAACGCGGTTTCATTTGGGGTAGCACCGGCAACGTCCATTATATAATTTACCGCGTCGGGTGAGGGCTTTGTCGGGAAACGTCCCTGACCTAAAACACACGAAAAGGGAATTTCGGGCAGAAGCTCCGAAACAATGACCTTTACCGCCTCGTCTTGCTTATTCGATAAAACCGCAAGCTTTATTCCTCCTTCACTTAAAGCCGAAAGAGCTTCTCTTATACCGGGATAGAGCGAGGTTTTATTACAGTAGCGCAGATTGTAATAACCCTTGTAGACGTTTAATGCCTCGGTTATAAAATCTTCACTCCCTCTTGCCTTTTCGGGAAGGCAGAGACGTATAAGCTCTCTTGCCCCGCGGTTAATATTTGCTAAAATATCCGCCCTCGTAAGGGTAGGGAAGGAATAATCGGCAAGCATTTCGTTTACCGCGTCTCCTATGTCGTCAATAGTGTCAGCAAGTGTTCCGTCAAGATCGAAAATAATAAGCTTAATCATTTTTATGTCCTTTTTAATTAAGTGTAATTACCTTTCCGAGAGCAAAGGAGTAGATGTAGGTCTTATGAACCTTTTCTCCCGTAAGTCTTTCAAGCGCCTTTTTATAGTAGCTGAGCTGAGAGGAATGCTTTTCGGTAAAGAAGGCGGTTTCCTTTTCCGTGTTACCGCGTATATCTTTCGGAACGCGGTCGGTTTTGTAGTCGAGAAGATATAGCTTTCCGTCAGTATCTCTGAAATAACAGTCGATAACACCCTGAACGAATACATAGTCGTCCTTTACCTGCTCCCTTAAATCGGGATTTTGGGTAAAATCCGCGGCGGGAAGCTTTATGTTGAATCGGTATTCGCGGCTGAGCGTTACCGCCTTTTTCATTTGACCGTAAAGCTCGGATTTAAAGAAAGCCGTAACCGCGTTTTTATCGATAAGCTCGGCATGAGACGGAAGAATGAAACGCTTCTCGGTAAGACGGTTGATTTCCTCGTCGATACCGTTTTTCTCCACGTTTTCAAAATTGCAGAACTGCATAAAAACGTGTGTTGCGGTACCTTTTTCCGCCGCGGTTACCGGCGAATCTCCAAGCAAGAACGAGGGCGTTTTTAGCTTTGGAGAGTTGTCGGGGGCTGCTGACTTTGTTTCATTTTCCGATACGTTTTCGGTTTGTGCTGTTTTAAAAGCAGTGTTTTCTTCAGACGGTTTTGAGCTGTTATCTTCTTTGGCGCCGTCGGCAAACTCATCTGTATCGGCAAATTCCATAGTAGCTGTGAAATTATCGAAATCAGGTATGAAAAGAGCATTTTCAAAGCCTCTGAAGATTTCTTCCGCTTCCAGAACGTCAAGTATCTCGGGATAGAGCCGCGAGACAGATAGCTTTGACGGGATAAACGCCGTTTTTTCATACGGATAAACGTAGTCGAACCGCTTCTTTAAAACAGAATACGCATCTTTGTCATATTCAGCGTTGGTATTATCTTTTTTAAATACCGTCTCGTTAAGAACTCTGTGCTCAGCTTCGGCGTAAATATCGTCTGACGAGAGAACGGTAAGGGAGTAACGCGGAGAAAGGTCGGTTTTGCATTTCAGCGCGGTAAGTATCCATTTAAGATAAGAGTTTTGCGAGGAGAACAGCATCGGATGCGGAGCTTTTGCGCCGTGGTATGCACTGCGCTCAAGAACCGAAATGTCCTTTGTCGAGCCGGTAATGTAGAGCGCGGTTTTTGCGCGGCTGAGAGCAACGTACAAAAGCCGCATTTCTTCCTCTGTTTCACTAAGGTCGCTCTGCATCAGAAGTGCCTGTCTGAATACCGTGTCGGCGGACGTAAGACGAAGCGCGTCTTTAATTCTCATAGCCATACCGAAATTTTCATCTATTACGACGGATTTTTTATGGCTTTCGGTACTGAAGGCACGGGTAGTACGGCATACAAAGCAGTGAGTGAATTCAAGCCCCTTTGAATGATGTATGCTCATTATTTTAACCCCGTCCCCCTGTATACTTGCGGCAGACGGAGGCTTATCTCCGCTCATCATTGCGCGAAGATACTCAATGAATGAATAAAGTGAGCTTCCGTCAGTACCGGAGAAGGATTTGGCTATACCGTGTAGCTTTAAAAGATTTGCTCTGCGTGCCGCGGGAACGCTTCCGAGAGCCTTGCCACCGTCATAAATAAGAGTAAAAAAAGCGGTTTCGGTGTATAAATTCCAAAGCGTACGGTCAACCGTGTTTTGACGCGCAAATGCTCGCATACGGGAAAGAAATTCAAGAAAATAAATTCCCTTATTAAAGTTACATGCCGCGGTATACTCCTTTAACGCATCAAAAAGAGAGGGGGAAGCGGCATTATACTGTCTTATGCGTATAAGGTCGTCAAGAGTAAAGCCGAAAACGGGACTGCGGAGCGCACCCGCAAGAAATATATCACGGTACGGGTTATCTATACAGTTAAGCAGACAAAGGGTAAGCTGTACCTCGGGAGCGTCAAAAAGAGAAGCTCCTTTGTCGGTGCTTATCGGGATATTACTTTTTTTAAGAGCCGCCTCGAAAATCGGAGCGTCTGTTTTGGTGCCTCTGAGCAGGATAGCTATTTCCTCGGGCTTTGCACCGTCCGAAATAAGAGAAGAAATCTTGTTTGCGACCATTTCAGCTTCAAGGTAGGTTCCGCCGGCTTGACGCGCGGTATTTTCGCTTCCGATAACTCCGCTCCGCTTTCCGCCGTCGTCGGCATTATCCGACGTGCTTACCGTTTTTTCAGCAGAGCTTTCTCCTATATTTTCGGAAGAAGCTTCTTCATCGGAGGTCTCTTTTTTATCCTCAGCGATTAAAATGTTAACCACGGGAGCCTCGGTATTTACGTTACAAACCAAACGGTCTTCCTTTGAATACGGAATACGGTAGGAGTAGTAGTCCTCGTCAGACGGTGTTCCGAAAATCGGATCTGAAACAGCGTTCACAAACTCGGTTACATTAAATGCGGAGCGGAAGTTATCCGAAAGAAAAACCGTAACGTCCTTTTCATAGCTGTCTTTTCCGGGAATATATTCGGAAAAACGTCTGCGGTAGCCTGAAAAAATGGAAGGTGCCGCACCGCGGAAGCTGTAAATGCTTTGCTTTATATCGCCTACCATAAATATCGGACATGAAACGGAAAGAGCCTCGAAAATCTTGTTCTGAAGCGGGTTTACGTCCTGATACTCGTCAACGTAAATCTCGTCGAGAGACTCCGATATGCGTCTTGCCGTATCCGATACCGTACCGTCCTCATTGTAAAGAAGCTTTAATGTGTAATGCTCAAGATCGTTAAAGTCAAGAACCGAGCGGCGCAGCTTTTCCTCGGTAAAAAGACGGTCAAATTCTTTTATGAAAAGAATAAGATCGCGTGCGATTTTTGCCGTTTCTTCAGCACTTTTCGTTAACTGCTCCGCGGACGCAGAGAAAAACTTTTCTTTGAAATCCTTAATTCCGTCTTTAACGTAGGGCTTAACAACCGTTCTCGCATATTCGCCCTCGTCTGTTTTGAATTCGGTTTTAACGGATTTAAGCTTTACCGGAATGTATCCCGACAGATGAGCGGCAATTTCACCGTAGCTTCCTTTTTCGGTAAGAGCTTTCAGCGCAGAAAGGAATTTAATGTCGTATTCAAACGCGGGAATATACTTGTCGGTATAATTTTCGTCGATAAAAAGATCGTCTACCGTTTTTTTGCAGAGAAGAAGAGCGTAGTCAACGAAAAGAGAGAGGTGGAAAATAATAAGTCTGCCAAAGGCGCTTTCTCCAAAGTCTCCGTTATCGGTTAAATCGGACAGCTTTTTTTCCCATTCGTCAAAGCCGCTTGGTATGTTTTTGATTTTATCGTAAACACCGAAAAGGATTTTACTTAGGCTGTCGTCGCGCTCTGTTATAAAGTTCTCGGTAAAATATGCAAAGTCAGGTATAGGCTTAAAATATCCCGCGTATGCGCTTTCGAGCAGTTCTTCAAGCACCTCGGCACGCAGAGCGGCAGCCTCAACCTCGTCGGCAACCCTCATAGAGGCGCTTAAGCCGAGCATCTGGAAATGACTTTTGATAAGACTGAAGCAAAGACCGTGAATGGTACTTATTTTTGCTGAGGCAAGTTTTATAAGCTGAGCCTTCAGACGGTTGCTTTCGGGAAATTTAAGAACAGCCCCACGCACCTCTTTGCTTATCTTTACTTTAAGATCCTCCGCGGATGCCTTAGTAAAGGTAACGGCAAGAATTTTAGAGATGTCGAACGCCTTTTCCTCCGAGATTACCGAGGAAATAATGCGCTCGGTAAGAACGGTAGACTTTCCCGAGCCTGCCGCGGCAGATATTAAAATTTTCGGAGCCGTAGCGTTAATCGCGGCTAACTGTGAATCTGTAAATTTTATTTCGGACATATAATCTCGCAATCTGCTGTGTTGACAGCGGTACTGATTAAAGTTTTTTGCGTTGCTGCGTGAATTATCTTCGGCGCGTAACGTTTACTGCTGATTTCTGCAAACCACGCGCATTTCGCAGTACTGACAGGCGTCAATGGCAGGAGTTTTGAGTGGAGTGGCAGAGGCTTCTCCGTGTTTAAGCCTTTCACCTATTTTCGTTAAAATATCGGTTACCTCCGACATGAGCTTTCCAAATTCTTCAAGAGTTTTAAGCTCACCCTTTGAAACTGAAAGCGCGTCTTTTTTTACGGTTACGGGAATGAAATTGCCCGAAAGACCGTGTTCCATAGCGTCAAGTATTTCCGGATCTTCAAGAAGTATTCCGAAGCGTGTAAGCTTCTTTTCAAAGAGAGACAGCGCTTGCTCCGGTGTTTTGTCATTTTCAACACTCATTGTCGGGACGTATGACGGCTGATAAAGCACACCCGCCGGGTGTATTTTTCCGTCCTCCGAGATACCGAGCGAACGTTTGAAAGCGACTGCCTCGTCCTTACAAAGAGAGAAGAGATACAGGAGCATCTGCATATCAAGACCGAGCTTAATGTTTTTCAAAGAGTGTTCGCGAGTACCCGTTTTGTAGTCAACAACACGAACGAAAACGTCTCCGTCTTTTTCATAGGTGTCAACTCTGTCAACGATTCCGTTGATCTTAAGCTTAGTTCCGTCTGAAAGGTTAACCTTAAAGGGGAAGGTGCCTTTTTCACCCTTGCCGATGTTAAGCTCAAAGAATTTCGGTGTAAAATCGCTGTTTTCAAATTCCTTTAAAATGTTTTTGACAAGCAGAAAAACCGTTCTGTTAAGACGGCTGATAAGTGCGCCGAAGCGCGCGTTAAGCTCGGTAAGACTGCCGAATATGCCTCCGAGTATTTCCTTAACAACATTATCGATTAAAGCCTTAAGCTCACCGTCCGTTATATTTTTCCGTTTTTCGTCGTCCGAGAAAAGAACGGCGATAACCTTTTCAAGGATTCTGTGTATATACGAACCCTTGTCAGAGCTTAAAAATTCAGCTCTCTTTTTTTCCTGAAGTCCTAAAACGTGCTTACAGTAGTATGAAAACGGACATTTTGAAAAGGACTCTATTTTGCTCTGCGATAAGGTAAATTCTTTTTTGTAAAGAGTTTCGGTTATATCCGCCGAAACGGTAACGTCGGGAGAGGAAAGCGGCATACCGCTTAAAAACGGAGCCTCGCCTTTTTCACCGTAAAGCTTTTTCAGCGTTTCAAAAAGGGGAGTTCCGTAAGCGCCGAGGGCTATATCCTTTGCCGCCGAAGCGTTCTGAATACGGTTTAAAAGCGGAACGTCATTAGGATAGGAAATAACTTTATTTAGTGGGAAAAGAGCGGAAACTCTGGTTAGTCCTACCGAGGGGTAGGGTTTACCGTCAAGAAGCGTGTAGGTTAGAGTAAGAGAGGAGACCGCACTGCACGCACAGCGTAAAAAACAGAACATTTCCTCGTCGTTCTTTGTCGCGGTGTCGGGAGAAAGCTGTATGCCCCCCGACTTTAAAACCTCCTTTTCGTCATCGGAAAAGACGCTGCTGTCCTCAACCGATTTCGGAAAAACTCCGCTTTCGCAGGAGGTAAGGAATACGTGCCTAATGCCGTGAAGTCTCATAATGGCGGCGTCTCCCGCCTTTACACAGTCCATGCTGTCGGGAATTGAACCGTAGTCAACCTTTTTGCCGGTCATGGTCAAAAGAGAGGAGAGGAGCGATGCGTTTACGGGAACGTCGCCGGCAACGTTTACCATTGTTTCAAGCAGAGAAATAAAGGTATTGTAAACCGTTACGTCCTCCGCGTTTTTAGATATTCTGCATCTTTCGTATATTCCGCATTCCGAAATAAATGAAAATACAGCGGCAGCGGCATCTCTCAGCGGAACGTTTCTTACCGAATCGCGAAGCTTAATCAGCGGCTCGCGAAGCTTAAGGCGGAGACGGTTTACCTCGGCAAGAGTACGCTTTCCGTCCTCGGTAAGCCTGTCGGTATATCCGGACGGGTTCATATTCCACTCGTATTCGTCCGTCCAGCGCCGTCCGCTTATGCTCCATTTAATCGCATAGCTTTCGAGAATATCCGTCTCGGCGGCACTAAAGCCGCATATTCCCGTTTTGATATAGGATAAAACATCGTTCGTTTTCCAGCCACCGGAAATTACGTCAAGAGCGGATTTAACCGTTCTGAAAATGGCGGTCGAGGTTATACCTGTGCGGTGAGAAAAGAAGAACGGAATGCCGTATTTTTTGAATACAACGTCAAATATTCCGTCATAAACGGCGGTATTACGGCTTGCTATCGCAATATCGCGGTATCTTTCTCCGCTGCGTATAAGCTCACAGATTTTAATTGCGATAAATTCCGCCTCCATAAACGGATCGCCCGCTTCCGCAAGTGTAATTCTGTCAGAAGAAAGAGGATAACCGGTTTTAATGGCTCCCGCTTCCTCCGTGCCCGCTTCATCGGACGCTTTATCTGCCGTGGGAGAATAGGAAAAATCCCAAAGCCGCTCACTGATAAGACGGAATTCCTCGGGAATATACTTTTCTAACGGGTAAAGTCGCGCCGAGGTGTAAACCTGAACGTTATGCTTTTTTGCGGTATCAATAAGCGTTTTTTCGGTATCCTCAAGTGTTTTAAAGGCGGTAAGCCCTCTTTCCTCGGGAAGTCCGAGTGTAACGGTTACGTCGCACTGGGTGATAGCGTGTTCAAGAACTCTGATTTCGGGAACTGTAAAACCGTTAAAGGAATCGAGGAAAAGAAGCTTTCCGTCAAAAAAGCTTTCCGTCTTTAAAATCTCGGCAAGACGTGTTACGTCGTCTGCCGCGTCGGAGTATTCCTCCTTCGTCTCGGCGGTAAATGCGCTGTATACGAGGGAAATATCCGAAAGCTTGTCCTTTAAGAGAGAGGGGGAGAGGGTATCGGAAAGTCTTGAAAGCGCTGACGGAGGAACGGAATAACGCTTAAGCTCCTCGCAAATAGAGAGCATAAGCTCGGTAAGAGCTACGTCTCTGCTTTTGCCGTATGCGGATAAAACGGGGGAAAGCTCCTCTAAGATCCGCCATATAAGTAAAAGCTTACCGCCCTCGTCAAGGTATTTGTATTCAATTCCGCCGTATTTCCTGAAGGCAAGGTTTGCAAGCCGTCTGAAGGATACTACGGTAAGCTTTTCACAGTGAACCCCTGCCGTATCCGCTCTGTCGGCAAGTCTGCGCTCGGCTTCCATTACCTCCTGCTCGGGAACCAGCAAAACGGCTTCTTTTCCAAGCTTTAACGCATCAAGTATAAGGGTGTCAAGACAGTACGTTTTACCGCTACCAAAGGAGCCGTATATCAGTTTTAACATTTTTGCCCGTTCCTTTCGTTTTTCAAAAATAGGGAAGAAAATTTATAAAGCGGTTAATCCTTAAATACGCGTTTTATCGCATCGAGGTATCCGTAACCGTACAGATCGTCAGGCTCAAGATAGCTGGTCTCGGTCCATTCATTCCACGAATTAACCGTGATAAGCGGTACGGGGAGACTGTGGGTATCCACGTATTCCTTAGCGGCGATAAGCGCTTTTTCAAAGTTTTCGGGTGTGTTATTTTTAACTATTCCCGGTCTGAAATTTTTAAATCTCGGATTGTTGTCCCAACCGCAGGAGACGTGCGGAAAATAAGGAATATCGGATTCCTTTCCTATCTTATCCCAAATCTTTTTAACGTCCTCAACGATTTCATTGTAGTCGCGGTCAATATCCGTTATATGTACGAAATGGTAGTGTGAAATGCTGTCGGCCTTCACCTTTTTGAGCGCGTCCCTAAACTCGATTTCCTTTTCGGCGTCAATTCCGCTCATATTTTTAATCTTGTTATTTCTGTCGCAGAACTGAATATGAAGATCGGGATAACCGGCGTTTTTAACCTGCTGCTTAAACCAAAGGAGGGCATCGGCGGTTTCTTCTATACCTCCAAGCCCTTCGATAAGTGTCGAAAGCTCGTAAATCATAAACACAGGTGCGCCGTTTATTTTATAGTAATTCTCAAGACAGAAGTATTTTTTGATAAGACGGGTAGCCATCGTTTCAAACCTTGCTCTGTCAACGGCACCCTGCCATATTACGGTGCCTCCCGCCTCCGAATCGGAAAGCTCCTTGCTCCAAAGGTGGTTTGCGTTATGGTTAGCCCACATAATGTAGAATTTCATATCGCCGCTGTTTTTTGCCTTTAAAAAGCCGTCGTTAAGACAGTTTTCAAGGAACGGGCGTCCGTCATACCAGTACCAATCGTAAATGAATACGTTTACGCCATGGCTTACGGCCTCGCTGATCTGCATTTCCATAACCTTTGGATCTGCCTCGTTAACGTATCCCCAGAGAGGCTTACGCGGCCAACTGTGTCCGTCAAATTTTGCGGTTGCCGACTTAACGGTCTGCCATTCACCGTTGCCCTCGGGCCAGAATATTCTTGAGCGAAGCTCGTCGCCCGTGTATGACGGTCAAACAAAAGCCGCAATATCGTATTTTTTCATATCGTGTACTCCTTTGTGAATAAAAATATTGTTTTTCTACCGCTCTCCTGCTGAAAGGGGAGCGTATAAATTATGCCCTGCAAAGCGCGGAGCGACCTGCGGCTTCAAGCTCGGCGTACGCGCCGTTTTTAGCTATAAGCTCATCGTGATTGCCCATTTCGACGACGTTTCCGTCCTTCATAACGAGTATAACGTCAGCTCTTCGTATGGTTGAAAGTCTGTGCGCGACGATAAACGAGGTCCTGCCCTCCATAAGGGTGTTAAACGCAGCTTGTATCTTTTGCTCGGTACGTGTGTCGATAGACGAGGTTGCCTCGTCAAGTATAAGCATAGGCGGTAGGCAAAGCATAACTCTCGTAATACATAAAAGCTGCTTTTGTCCCTGCGAGAGACTTCCGCCGTCCTCACCGATAAGCGTGTCGTAGCCGTTCGGCAGACGTTTAATGAAGCTGTGTGCGTGAGACGCCTTGGCGGCGGCTACTATTTCCTCGTCGGTCGCATCAGGCTTACCGATTATAATATTTTCCTTTATTGTTCCGCGCTTAAGCCAGCTTTCCTGTAAAACCATACCGTAGGAAGCGCGCATGCTTTTTCTCGTTATCTCTCTTATATCCGCAACTACCTTTTCGGAAGAGGAGGCTTCGTCGGGGATAAATCCCATTTTTACGGCTCCGTCGCATACGTCGTAAAAGCGCATAATAAGATTAATAAGCGTGGTTTTTCCGCAGCCCGTGCGTCCTACTATCGCTATACGCTTTCCGCTTGTAACGGAGAGGGAAAGCTTTTCTATAAGAGGACGGTCGGGCGTGTATGAGAAGCTGACGTTATCAAGAGTAACATCTCCCGTCGGCTTTTCAATCACGTAAGCGTTTTCTGGATCGGGTGTTTCTCGTGCCTCGTCGATTAACGCAAAGGTTCTTTCCGCGCAGGCAAGAGAATTTTGAAGCTCGGTTATTACTCCCGAGATTTCGTTAAACGGCTTTGTGTACTGATTTGCGTAGCTTAAAAGTGTCGCGAGATTTCCAACGGTAATAGCGGTGAAAATAACACCTATGTTACCCGAAACACCAATTACCGAAAACGCTCCGGCAAGAGCGACGGCGGCGTAAACGAGACTGTTTACAAAACGCGTACAGGGATTTGTCAGAGAGGAGAAGAATATAGCCTTTAGCGAGCATTTTCTGTATTTTTCGTTTATACCGTCAAACTCCCCCTGCTTTTTACCCTGCTGACCGAATGCCGCGATAACACGCTGGCCTACGATAGCTTCGTCGGTAAAGGCGGTAAGAGAGGCATTTGCCTCTGCCCTTGCAACGAACATCGAATGTGTTTTGCGGGCGATAAACGATGCAACAAATAGGGAAATAGGTGTAAGCACTACCACTATCGCGGTTATAAACGGACTTATCGAAAGCATGAAAAAGAGGGTTCCTATTATTGTTAGCGCGCCGGTGAATAGCTGAGTGAAGCCAAGCAGCAGACCGTCGGAAAACTGCTCCGCATCGGAAATAATGCGGCTGACCGTCTCGCCGGTACGGTGGGTATCGAGATAACCGAGAGGGAGTGAAAGCGTGTTGTCAAAGGCGTCGTTTCTTATATCTCTTACAACGTTATAAGCTATCTTGTTGTTAATGACGTTCATAAGCCACTGCGCAAAGGCGGATATTAATATAGCTAAAGCTCCTTTAAGCAGTATACCGCGGATTACGGGAAAATCAACCTTGCCGCTTTCGGTTATGCAGTCGATAGCTTCACCGATAAGATAGGGAATGTACAGAGAAAGCGCAACGGATATAGCCCCCAGAAGAAGAGTTACGGCAAAGCTTAATTTATAGCCCTTAAGATAGTAAAATATCTTCTTTAACGTGGCTTTTTTTATTTTTGAATGTTTTTTCATTTTAATAAGTCCTTTCGGAATGTGCTGAAAACAAAATCTTAATAACAATGATGCAAATGAGGAACAAGTAGTAACTTTACGTCGGTATTAAGCCTTCGGTTTTTCGTCGGGGAACTGCGCATAGTAAATCTCCTTGTAAACCTCACAGCTTTCAAGAAGATAATCGGGTGTACCGTACCCGGCGACCTCGCCGTCTTCAAGCACAAGAACCCTGTCTGCGCTGAGCACGGTTGAAGCGCGCTGGGAAACGATAAAAGTCGTGGGATTATAGTCAAGAGACGCAATGGAGGCGCGGAGCGCGGCGTCTGTTGCGTAGTCAAGCGCTGAGGCGCTGTCGTCAAGGATAAGTATTTTCGGCTTTCTTACGAGTGCGCGAGCGATGGTAAGTCTTTGCTTCTGACCGCCCGAAAGATTTCTTCCCGACGGCTCTATCATAAAGTCAAGTCCGCCCGGCTTTTCCGAAATAAATCCGTAAGCCTCGGCGGCTTTCAAAGCTTCGTTCAGCTCATCGTCGGTCGCGTTTTCGTTACCCATTTTAAGGTTATCTCTTACGCTGCCCTTAAAAAGCTGTGCCGCCTGCGGAACAATTCCGATAACGCTTCGTAAAGACGCCGTTGAATATTCTCTTATATTTCTTCCGTCTATCGTTATCTCGCCCTCGCTTACGTCGTAAAACCTCGGAATGAGATTAATGACCGAGCTTTTTCCGGAGCCGGTTCCACCGATAATTCCTATCGTTTCTCCCTGCTTTGCCGTTAAATTAATATCGGTAAGAGAGGGAGCGCCCGCGTTTTTATAGGTGAGTGAAACGTTACTGAATACAATGTCTCCGCCCGCGCAGTCGAGAGTACCCGAGGGTTTATCCGAGGGCGTCATTTCAAGTATTGTCTCAATACGTTTTGCTGATGCAATTCCCTTTGTAACCGAAACGATAAGGTTAGCAAGCTTAATAAGCTCGACGAGTATCTGAGACATGTAGTTGTAAAGAGCTATAACCTGTCCCTGAGTAAGATCACCCGAGTTAACGCGGAGTGCGCCGGAATATATAAGCGCAATTATCGCACCGTTAATAAGAAGAAAGGTAACGGGATTTGTAAGCGCGGAGAATTTTGCGACAAATCTTTGCATTACCGAAAGACTGTCGTTTGCGGTGTGGAAGCGCTGTCTTTCGCTGTCCTCCTGACCGAAGGCACGTATAACCCTTGCACCGCTGAGATTTTCTCTGGTTATTCCGAGGATTTTATCAATACCCTCCTGAACCTTTCTGTAAAGCGGAACGGTTAGCGCCATTATTCCGAATACCACTATCGAAAGCAGCGGAATTACAACGGCAAAGGTAACAGCGGCTACCGCATCGACCGTGAACGCCATAATCATGGCTCCGAAAACAATTACGGGAGCGCGGAGGAAAAGCCTTAAAACGAGGTTGACCGCGTTTTGCACCTGGTTTACGTCGCTTGTCATACCGGTTATCATTCTTGAGTTTCCGAGAGTGTCAAAGTCGGTGAACGAGAGACTTTGAAGCTTTCCGAAAAGCGAGCGCTTTACCTCGGAGGAAACTCCGACGGCGGCTCTTGCCGCAAAGTACTGCGCAACGACCGCGCAGACAAAGCCTATAACGGCGAGCAGAACGAGAACAAGACACATTTTAAAGATAAGTGAAGTGTTGGGTGTGCCTGTGCTTTCCGAGATGCCGCGGTCGATTATAGCTGCGATTATCAGCGGAACGATAAGCTCAAACGATGCTTCGAGAAGCTTAAAAAGCGGAGCGAGAACCGACTCCTTCTTGTAATGCTTCATATACTGAAAAAGACGTTTCATATTTTTTAACCTTTCAAAAAACTTGCTGATTGTTAATAAAACCGTAAATATAAAATGTTAAAGATTCTGCTTTGTTACCTCAAAAGCGAGAACCGCGGAAGCGGAGGCGGCGGAAAGCGCCATTTTGAAATCCCGTCCGTAGTCAAGACGCACGGTGAGATCGGCAAGAGAGGTAAGTGTTTTTGAAAAGCCGCGCTTTTCACCGCCGACGGCAAGTATAAGCGGCTTTTTCAGATTTGAAAGATGCGCGGGCGCGGGGGCGTCCATGTCGGCACAGACAAGACGGTATCCGTTATCTCTTAAAAGCGTTACGTTCTCGACAAGGTCTCCGCAAACCGTTTCTATAAGCTCGGAGGCACCCGCCGAGGAGCGGCAAACTATCCCTGCCGAAATAATGGGACTTCTTTTCGGAAGCAAAAGGGTGTCTGCCCCCGCGGCGTAAACCGAGCGGATAGCGTATCCGAGGTTATACGGGTCCTCGATTCCGTCAAGTATTACCGCAAAGCCGTTCTCGCTTATATTACTTATTCTTTCGGGATAAATTCTTTTTTTCGTTATCATTATTATTCCGCCGTGAGAGGAACCGTCGGAAATCGCGTCTATTTCACATTCCGGTACCGTTTTCAGCTCATACCCGTATGTAAAGGAGCGAGCCTTAAGGAAGCCGAGGAGCTTTCCGTTACCTTTGATTTTTTCCTCGGCAAAAAGAACGGAAACTATTTTTCTGTCTGAAATATTATTGTCCAGCGCTTCGAAAATTGCTCGGATAGATACAAGTCCCTCGAATACGTCGTAGCTCTCTCTCGGATAGAGCGCCGTTAGTTTACTTTTTGTCATATTTTCTGACCTTTTTCGCATATAAATATTTAATGTTTACAGTATAACATAATATTATATATTTTGCAAGTGGTAAACTAAATTATTTAAGGAGAATTTACTTATGAATTTTATGTCAGGCTTTTTGCTCCGGTTTCATTTTGTTTTGTTAAGAGTTACCCAGAACAGAAGCTTTCCGCCGCCCCTTTCCGTCGAAGAGGAAAGGGATGCTTTCAAATTAATGAAGGCGGGGGACAGGGATGCGAGAAAAAAGCTTATCGAGCATAATCTGCGCCTCGTTTCGCATATTGTAAAAAAATATTATACGCAGAGTAAAAACCAGGACGATCTTAACTCGGTGGGAACGATAGGCCTTATAAAGGCGGTTGATACCTTCAATGCCGAAAACGGGGCAAGGTTTGCGACGTATGCGTCTAAATGTATACAGAACGAGATTCTTATGTATTTCCGAGGCGCAAAAAAGACCGCCCCACTTGTATCGCTTAACGAAACCATAGATATGGATAAGGACGGAAATCCGCTTACGTATATGGACGTTATAAGCGTTGACGATACAATAGCGGAGGAGCTTGATATTAAGATTTCCGGCGAGGCGGCTATGAAAATTATACATAATTACTTAAACGAGAGGGAAAAGGAGATCATTTTTCTGAGATACGGGCTTTGCGGAACGGCACCTCTTACCCAGAGAGAGCTCGCGGAAAAGCTCGGTATTTCAAGATCGTACGTTTCGAGGATAGAAAAGTCCGCGCTTGAAAAAATACGTTACAGAATGCTTCGAAAACAGCTTTAAGCGGGGAGAATGCTGTTTTATTGTGTAAACGAAAACCACGCGATAGTCGCGTGGTTCAAAAGAGGCTATAGCCGATGAGTAGAAAGCAGATAAAAAGATAAGTGTAAATCTTTTTGTGTGAAAGGCTCCCTCTGGGAGGGAGCTGTCAGCGAAGCT
>JAZRDX010000147.1:0-6971 GCA_045660565.1 Eubacteriales bacterium | reverse complement strand
ACTTCTACTCACAGCACCTTGTTGAAATGGCGCTCACCGTATTCGGATATTACCCAAGCTCGGTCAAGGCGTATCAAAACGGAAAAGTAGTTACGGCTATTCTCAGATACGAGAGCTACGACGTTAGCATTCATTTTGTTGATAACTGCTGGAAGTATTACGCCTACGTAAGCAGCGAAAACGGAATCGAAGGGGGCGAGGTGGATATAAGCACCATTTTCGAGGACGAATTTATGGCTTACTATACAATCCTTACAGGCGGAGAGCAGACGAAAACTTATTCCGACTTTATCGCACCCGTATTCGTCATTAACGCTCTTAAACGTTCGCTTGAAAGCGGTGCCGACGAGAACGTAAACGTGATAGGTGAAATATGATAGAAAACGTCATTCTTTCCGCTTTTGCTGACGAATACTCCCCCGATATTGACGTTCAGCTCGAGATGCTTTCTAAAAACGGCGTTAAATTTTCAGAGCCGCGTTTTATCGGCGGCAAGAACGTCGCAGACCTTTCCGAAAGTGAGACAAAGGAGCTTAAGGGAAAACTTGATTTTTATGGGATAGGGGTGAGCTCGATAGGCTCTCCCATCGGAAAAATTAAGCTTTCCGACAGCTTTTCCGAGCACAAGGATAAGGCAAGACAGGTATTTGAAAACGCAAATATTCTCGGTACAAAAAACGTCAGGGTGTTCAGCTTTTATCTCCGCGACGGCGCCACACGCGCCGAATGTCGCTCCGAGGTCATAGAAAAGCTTGACGAGCTTATTACACTTGCAGAACCGTTCAGCGTAACTCTTTGCCACGAAAACGAAGCAAAGATATACGGAGAAAGCCCTGCGCACTGCTTTGATATTCTTTCTCACTTTGAAGGCAGACTCCGCCAGGTATACGACATGGGAAACTTTACTCTTGGCGGATACGAGCCTTATCCCGACGCCTTCCGACTTCTCTGCCCGTATATCGAATACTTTCATATCAAGGACTCGCTTTCGGAGGGCGCAATAGTGCCTCCGGGTAAAGGAAAAGCGTTTATCTCCGAGATATTAAAGGAATATTCACGGCTAAGCGCGGCTCCGTTTTTCGCAACGCTTGAGCCTCACCTTGAAACCTTTTCGGGACTTAACAAATTAACCGAATCCACGTTTAATAATCCATTCAAATTCGAAAGCCCCGAAAAAGCCTTTCTAAGTGCGCTTAGCGACATAAAAAATATAATTTCAGAGGTATAAAAATGAAAAAGTTTAGTAAGGACAAATTAACGGTAAAGGCGTCTGACACAAGAGAGGAAATGGGAAAATGCGCCGCAGCGGATATACGCGAACGCATTATAGCTCTTCTTAAGGTAAAGCCCTATATCAACATGATTTTTGCCGCCGCCCCGTCGCAAAACGACGTTCTTTCATCCCTGCTTGAATATAACGACATAGAATGGGGACGCATTAACGCCTTCCACATGGACGAATACATCGGACTTGCCGCTGAGGATAAAGACAAGAGCTTTGGAACGTATCTTACAGAGCATATTTTCGGAAAAGCACCGTTTGCAAGTATAAATCTTATAAACAGCACCGAAAGCGATGCCGAAGCAGAGTGCCGCCGTTATTCGGAGTTACTCAAAAACAATCCTACCGATATAGTAGTTATGGGAATAGGCGAAAACGGACATATCGCATTTAACGATCCCCCGGTCGCCGATTTCAGGGACGAAAAGTCGGTCAAGGTGGTTAAGCTCGACGAAATATGCAGAAACCAGCAGGTAAACGACGGTTGCTTCCCTTCCATTGACAGAGTTCCAACGCACGCTATTACTCTCACCTGCCCCACGCTTACCTCTGCCGACTATCTTTTCTGTATAGTTCCCGCTCCCACAAAAGCGGACGCGGTATACCACACCCTAAATGACGAAATAAACGAAAAATGCCCCGCCACAATTCTACGCACACACGACAACGCTGTTCTTTACCTTGACGGAGACAGCTCAAAGCTTTTATGATTACGAGAATTAAAAGTAAAAACATAATTTTACGAAACGGAATTATCCCCGGGTACGTGTATTTTGAAAACGGCAAAATCACCGCCGTTACAGATACCGAGCTTCCGTTTGACAAAGAGACTGACGCAGGAGAAAACTACGTTTCACCGGGACTTATCGATCTGCACACCCACGGCGCGGGCGGCTATGACTTCAGCGAAAGCACCGAAGCTGTTATCTCCGCCGCAAATAAGCATCTCACCCACGGCACCACCTCGCTTTTACCTACCGTTTCGGCTGCGCCTATCGAAAATATGACCGAAGCGGTTGAGTTTATTAAGGAAGGCATGATACGTAACAAAACGCTTCCGAATATTCTCGGAGCGCACCTTGAAGGGCCGTATTTTAATCCCGAATATTGCGGCGCGCAAAACACAGAGTTTATAACTCCGCCAAAACGCACCGATTACCTTCCCCTGCTCGAAAAATACGGAGATATTATAGCGAGAGTAAGCTACGCGCCCGAATTTGACAAGGATAACGAATTCCTTTCAGAGCTGCGTAAGCGTGGGATACTCGCCTCTGCGGGACACACGGGGGCGCGTTATTCGGATATGGACAGGGCGATCGAGGGGGGACTTACCCTCGTTACCCACCTTTATTCCTGCACCTCAACCGTAACGCGCGAGCAAGGCTTCCGACACCTCGGAGTAATTGAAACAGCTCTGCTTCGCGACGACGTTTACGCTGAGATAATCACAGACGGCAAACACCTCCCCTACGAGCTTATACGTCTTATAGTCAAAGCAAAAGGCACCGACAAGGTCGCACTTATTACCGACAGCCTTTTTGTCGCGGCAACCGACAATATAACGTCCGGCTCTTGCATGGGCGTTCCGTTTATTATTGAGGACGGCGTATGTAAGCTTTCGGACAGAAGCGCGTTTGCGGGAAGCATCTGCACCGCGGACAGATGCATAAGAGAGGCTCATTTCGGCGCGAAAATTCCTCTTTACGAAGCGGTCAAGATGATGACTGCTGTTCCCGCTGAAATTCTGGGAATAAAAAAAGGCCGCCTCGAAAACGGCTACGACGCGGATATAATAATATTTGATAAGGACGTTAATATTCTTTCCGTTTTTGTTGGCGGAGAGCTTAAGTACGGCATTTAAGCAAATACACAAAACTTAAAGGAATGAACGACAGCAAAGAATTTTTTCTGTAAGGTATATAGAAAAGTGCTCCGAAGTGGAAGCACCGAGCATACATTAAGGTATATTTATGCCCAAAGAATGGCTCACAGCTTGTCTTACCCACTAAATCAAAAGAATACGTACAGTCAGGCATCGGAAAAATCCGATGCCTTTCTCTTGACAAACCCGAAAAAAAGCTGTATAATAATATTCGCATAAGTGAACGATATATTATTCACTTTCGCGTATGATACAAAATGCGTTTTTTTCGGGAGGAAAAGACAAGTATGGAATACTTAAAAATAGAGCAGATTGCGAAAAAATGGAATATAAGTGTTCGCCGTGTTCAACTCCTTTGTGCTGACGGAAAGATCGAAGGTGCGGTTCGTTTCGGGCGGGCATGGATGATCCCGAGGAACGCAAGGAAGCCCGTGGACGGAAGAACAAAGGCCGGTCGTTCTCTTGTGAATGAGGATATGCCGCTGCCCCGTAAAACGCCCTTTCTCTACATGAGCGACCTCTATAACACGCCCGGAACTGCCGACGAGGTAGGCGAAAGTCTTTCCTACAACCACGAGGCGCAGGTGCTTTTTGAAGCCGAGGTTGCCTATTCAAGAGGTGAGATAGATAAGGTATATGAAAGCGCAAATTACCTCCTTGGAAAGCACTCGGGCTTCTATGCCGTCCTCTCCGCAGGTATGCTTCTCGCTATGTGCGCGGTTTGGAAGGGCGACATCCATATGTGGCGCAGAGCCAAGGTGCATATTGCCGAAGCTCCTGCAAAAAATGACCTCGACCGAGATGCGATGCAGCTTGCCATAAGCGCCGTAGATATTATGATATATAACGTAGAAAGCTTCCCCGAATGGTTCAAAAAGGGTAATTTTGAGCCGATTCACAAGGATGCCTACCCTGCGGCGAAGGTATATTATGCCAAATATCTGTACGCTCTCGGTTATGCCGTGGCGATGGGGCTTGTCAAGGTAGAAGGCACGCAGGGACTCTATATTATGTCGGTCATCTCATACGCCGTAGAGCCTATGACCTCGTGGGCAAGAGCCAATCAAACGGTAATGTCGGAGATCTATCTGCGCCTTACCTGTGCCGCTATCTACCACAACTGCGGTAAGGACGAGGACGCTATACACCACATCGACAGAGCCATTGAGCTTGCACTTCACGATAAATTTTACGGTGTTCTTGCCGAGTATTGCCGCGCTCTTGATACGCTGATGGAAAGACGGCTTTTCTCTATAAATCCGGATGCTTGGAAAGAGGTTCAAAAGCTCTATAAGGTATATAACGAGGGCTGGTCGAAGCTCTCGGGTGCTGTCAGAGGAAAGAAGATTCTGACCACGCTTACGGCAAAGGAGCGCGAGGTTGCAAAGCTTGCAGCCTTCGGTCTTGGAAATCAGGAGATCGCCGACAAGCTGAATATGACCGTTCCTATCGTCAAACAAGCAATCCGAATCGTAAGCGAAAAATCAGGTCTTTCAAGAGCCGAATTTGCCGCGATTTTGTGATTTTTATATCTTTTTCGGGCAAAAAAGATATACTCAAATCCTAATTTATATATCTAAAAAGTGCGTTTTAGGTACTAGCGCGAACGAAAATAATCTGCTATACTATTATCATCAAGTATGGCAGATTTTTCTTTTTGGAAAAAATGCGGATGGGGGGACAATGTTTACGACGCTTTTTGAGAATGAAAACATACCGAAAGAGCCGGAACACAAAGAAGGTGATCTTTATAAGGTAATAACGACCTTCGGCAAGACCTTTGAACTGCGGTACGGCTACTACGGTGAGAAGGATCGGCAAAACCCGCTATGTCAGCCTGCCGTCATCTATCCCGACTTCACGGCCGAGCCTCTTTACACCGACGAGGGCGAGCCCTTCGTTACAATGCTTCAGGACGCTTGTATAAGCTACCGAGGCGAGAGCAAGAAAACGCTCGACACCACCTGCGCCGAGTGTAAATACTTTAAGCGCGGTGAGGAATGGTTCGGCATTTGTCTGTGTCCCAAGAATAAGAAATAATATAAATATTGAATATAATGTTAGAAAACGATAAGGAGAAACCGTAGTGAAAAAACGAATTTTGAGTATGATCATCACCATCATTATGCTGGTAGGCTTGGTTCCTACCACAGCGATTACCGCAAGTGCGGAAGATACACACACGCATAACATATCCGATGACTTTTGGGCATTTGACGCAGAAGGACATTGGCACAGATGCATTGCACACGGCTGTGAAATTGACGATTACGTAGCCGAAGGCATAACGGAAATAGCGTACAGTGAGCACAGTGATGAGAATAATGACGGTATTTGTGAAGTCTGCAATTACCATTTTGCGCACGATCACGACGGATGGACAGAATTAACGGAAGAGCTTCTTTCGGGATCGTATGATCTTAATGACGGAAAATATTTCATTGGCGGTGATCTTGATACGTCCGATTATATCAATATCGTCGGCAACGTCTCTCTTTGTCTGAACGGCAAAACGGTCAAGGCGCTCGCCACCCCCACGAACACATTTCCCGTTATCTTTGTCTCGGAGAGCGGTTCGTTAAATCTTTACGATTGCTCCGAGGATCATGCAGGCACGCTTACCGGAGGAATAAGACGCTTTGGGGCGGGAATAGACGTAGAAGGAACGCTTCGCATGTTCGGTGGTACGGTCAAGGAAAATAATACCCACCTGCTTACCGATGCTGATATTAACGGAAACGGAGCGGCAATCTATGTTGAAGGTGCAGAATTTGACTTATACGGCGGTGTTATTACGAAAAACACCGGAGACTGGGGCGGCGGTGTTTACACGGAAAATAACTGTGTCTTCAATATGTATGGCGGAGTGATATCCGATAACACAGCCCGCGGAATGGCCGGAGGAGCAGGAGGCGGAGTGTGCGCGGCCGGTAAGGAATTTAATATGTACGGCGGTACGATCAAAAACAATAAAACGAAATATCGCGGCGGTGGCGTTTTCGTCAGTGGTAACACGGTATTCAATATGTACGGAGGTGAGATCTGCTATAACGATCTGGCCGAAACCCGAAGCAGCGACGTCCACGGCGGAGGAGTTTCCTTTGGCGGAGCCTTCAACATGTACGGCGGAAGCATATATGACAACACCTCTGTTTACGGAGGCGGGGTTGCAAGCTATTATACTAACGAAACCTTCAATATGTACGGAGGTGAGATCCGCGGTAACGTTGCTGACTACGGAGGCGGAGTTTCTATCGGAAAGGTAAACGTAAACGCCGGGTACAATCCGAAATTCAATATGTCGGGCGGAGCGGTATATGAGAATGAAGCAAAAAACGGAGGCGGAGTATACGTTGGAACAAGAGGCTCCTTTGCTCTGTCGGGCGGAACGATCATAAATAACTCTTCAACGGATACCCACGGAGGAGGCGTCTTAATAGATTTTGACTCGGTCCTCTTTACTCTTTCGGGCGACCCCATAGTTTCCGGGAATAGATTCGGAGACGTAAGCAGCAATCTCGTGCTGAACGATAAAAGCATTACCCTGAGCGGAATGCTGAGCACGAAAAATCCTATAGGAATCACAAGGCTTGATGAGGGAGAACCGTCCGTCGGCACGTTTACTGTCGGCTGGAGCACGTATATGGCAGATGAAAGCTTCAGTAAGTTCTTCGTCAGCGACAGTGGCATATTGGATGTTAAACTGAACAACGATGGTACGGAAATAGAATTAAGCAACGAGCATATAGATGAAAACAAAGACCATGCGTGCGACTACGGATGCAGCTACACGTTAGGCGACCACGA
>JAZRDX010000146.1:0-10143 GCA_045660565.1 Eubacteriales bacterium | reverse complement strand
GCAAAAGCAACGCCCTCCATAACCGCGCGGCTCATCTGTGCCTTTGTGGTAGATGCGGAAAGACCGAAAAAGGCACCCCTTATATTAACGTCATTGTGAGGACTGCGCTCTCCGCTGAGATAGGGAATAAAATACACCCCGTCGCTCTCGCACTCTGATACCGCTTTCTCGTCTTCCGCGTAATCTCCGCTGCCGAGAATGTCCTCAAGCCACCAGCTGCGGCAGGATGCCGCAGAAAGGATACAGCCCATAAGATGCCACGAGCCACCGGCGTGGCAGAAGCTATGCAGCGCGTTGTTTTCATCGACCGAAAAGCTGTCCGCCGCTATAAAAACCGTTCCGCTCGTACCGAGAGAAACATTACAGTCTCCGTTTTTAACGGTACCCGTACCTACCGCTGCCGCCGCGTTATCTCCCGCGCCGATAATAATTTTAACGTCTCGGGAAAGACCGAATTTTTCGCAAAGCTCGGGCTTAAGATTGCCTATAACCTCATAGCTTTCGTAAAGACGGGGAAGCTGACCTTCGGTAATACCGCAAATATCACACATTTCCTCCGACCAACGGCGGTTTTTAACGTCGAGTGTAAGCATACCCGACGCGTCGGAAAGGTCGGTTGCGTGTACTCCCGAAAGAAGATACGCAATATAGTCCTTCGGAAGCATTATCTTTGAAATTTTAGCGAAATTCTCCGGCTCGTTTTCTCTGAGCCAAAGAAGCTTCGGCGCGGTAAAGCCCGCAAAGGCTATGTTTCCGGTATACGACGAAAGCTTTTTCTTGCCTATAACGTTATTAAGGTATAACGTCTCCTTTTCCGTTCTTCCGTCGTTCCATAGGATGCAGGGACGTATAACGTTACCGTTTTCGTCAAGCACGACGAGTCCGTGCATCTGTCCGCCGAAGGATATTCCTTTTACGCTTTCCTTATCCTGGCCGTCAAGAAGCTCGGCAAGAGCCTCGCTAACCGCGTTCCACCAAAGCTCGGGGCTTTGCTCCGTCCAGCCTGCCTTCGGGTAGATAACGTCATACCCTCTTGAGACTTCGGCAAGTATTTCACCGTCGGCTCCGGTAAGGAGCAGCTTTACGCTGCTTGTACCGAGGTCTATTCCGATATAAGTATTCATAAAATTACTCCGTTCTGACACAAAATCTGTTTTTTTAACCCGCGTGCCTCTTACCTACGGTTAGGAATGACACACGGGTTATATCAGGTTATCCGAAAAGTATCTGGTTTATTATTGCCTCAAGGTGCTCCTGGCGTCCGCTTTCGGTGGGAGCGGGCTTTCCGAGCTTTTCGGCGTACTCCGAAAGGCTTTCAAGCGTTACCTTATTCTCTATTATATCCTTACCTATTCCTTCGTTAAACGAAGCGTAGCGGGCGCGGATAAACTCATCAATTCTTCCGTCATTTATTATTTTTTCGGCGTTAAGAAGTCCGAGCGCAAAGGTATCCATTCCGAGAATATAGCTTTCAAAAAGGTCCTCGTAGGTGTTACTCGGACGGCGGGTTTTGGCATCAAAGTTAAAGCCACCCGTAAGTCCTCCCGCCTTTATAACCTCAAGCATACAGAAGGTTGCGGTGTAGACGTCAAAGGGGAACTCATCGGTATCCCAACCAAGGTGCGGATCGCCCTGGTTTGCGTCTATTGAGCCGAGCATTCCGTTTATAGCGGAAACGCGGAGGTCATGCTCAAAGGTATGTCCCGCAAGGGTTGCGTGGTTTGCCTCTATATTAAGCTTAAAGTCCTTATCAAGACCGTAATGACGCAAAAATCCGATAGCTGTTGCCGCGTCGAAAGCGTACTGATGCTTCATAGGCTCCTTCGGCTTCGGCTCGATATAGAAATCACCCTTAAAGCCTATCTTTCTACCGTAGTCAACGGCAAGACGCATAAGACGGGCTATGTTATCCTGCTCAAATTTCATATCGGTATTAAGCAGAGTTTCATACCCCTCGCGTCCACCCCAGAAAACGTATCCAAGGCCGCCGAATTTAACGGTAAGGTCAAGCGCCTTCTTTATCTGTGCCGCCGCAAAGCAGTAAACCTCGGCGGAGTTTGTGGAGCCTGCTCCGTTCATAAATCTCGGATTTGAGAACATATTAGCCGTTCCCCAGAGACATTTTATCCCCGTCTCGTTCATCTTCGCTAAAATGTAATCGGAGATTTCGTCAAGACGTCTCCCCGTCTCCTTTATATCCTCTGCCTCGGGAACTATATCAACGTCATGGAAGCAGAAGTACTTGATTCCGAGCTTCTGCATAAACTCAAAGCCCGCGTCAACCTTTGCCTTTGCGTGCTCCATAGTCGCGTACTCTTTACCAAACGACTTATCAGCCGTTCCTCTGCCGAACATATCACTTCCCTCGGCACAAAGCGTATGCCACCACGAAAGCGCAAACGGAAGATGCTCGCTCATAGGCTTTCCGAGAACTATTCTATCCTTATCGTAGAACTTAAAGGAGAGCGGATTTTTAGATTTTGCTCCCTCGTATTTAATGCACGGTACCGAAGTAAAAACTGACATAAGTAGCCTTCTTTCCGCCGCCACGGGTGGCGGCTAAACATATTTTTATATTTTACTAATATGATTATATCAAAAAACTGTTGATTTTTCTCGTTAAATATGGTATAATAGGTAGACAAAATTCGTTTTTTCACACCCAAAAACCCATAAAAAGAAGCTAAACAAGGAGAAAAATATGTTTTACGAGGCAAAGCATTCTCTTTACCCCGAATACTGCCAAATTGAAAGCGGAAGGAATTTTTCCTATCCTCTGCACATTCACGGCTGCTTTGAGATTATCGTTATAACCGACGGGCAGATGGACGTTACGGTAGGCGATAAAACAGAAACACTTAGCAAGGGAGAGGCTGCTTTTATATTCCCAAACCGTATCCACGGAATGAAAACGGAAGGCGTAAGCTCTCATAAGCTCTGCATTTTTTCGGGAAAGCTTATTAATCACTACAACAAGAAAAATCAGTCGCTCATGCCCGAAAATCCTTTCTTCCGTCTTGACGCTACGGCTGAAACCCTTTTTACGCTTTTAGCCCCCGAAAGCTGTCTCTGCACTAAAAAGGCTGTTCTTTACTATCTTTCGGGAGTGTTTGACAAAGGTGCTTCGTTTATCCCTGCCGCGACCGATACACGCTCCTCTCTGCTTTACGCCATACTTGAATACATAGAGGAAAGCTACGTTTCGGAGTGCAGTCTGAAAAGTCTTTCGGAAAAGCTGAAATACGACTATGCTTACCTATCGAAATACTTTATAAAAAACATAAAAATGCCGTTTAACGAATACGTAAACCGCCGCAGAATAAGCGAAGTCTGCTTTCTTCTTAATACGACGGAAAAATCGGTGCTTGAAATAAGCGCGGAATGCGGCTTCGGTTCTCTGCGAACCCTCAACAGAAACTTTAAGGAGATAATGGGAGTAACTCCGGCGGAATACCGACAATCCTCTTTTCCGTCTGTATAAGCCGATACCGTTTCGTTATCTTTGCTTAATGTCTTCAAAATCGCATAAAAATAACAGAGCAGAATTTTGGTTTTCTGCTCTGTTTATTTTTATTAAATTCAAGCTCCGCGCTTTTCACTGTCAAGATAATCCTGAAGAATTATCTCCGCGGAGAGGTTATCTATGACAGCCTTACGCTTTTTACCGCGCGTATCGGTCATATTTAGAAGACAGCGAGGTGGGAGCCTTCATCGAAAAGCCTTGCCGGAATAACAGTTATAAGTGAAATTGCCTGCGGCTTTATTTATTATAGTTAACGGTTGCGTTTTTTAGCGCCTCGTTGTTTCCCATAACGTTACTGTAATCAATGCCTATTTTATTCCACTCGTCCTTGCTTCCCGCATAGTTTACCTCGGTAAGCGCGGAGCATAAGTTGAATGCGCCGTAATCAATACTCTGAAGGCTCTTGGGAAGAGATATCTTTGTTAAAGCTGTACAGCTCTGGAACGCAAGACCTCCAATATACTTAACGCCCTCGGGAACGGTGATCTCCGTAAGCTTATTACAGCCGTTGAACGCCATAGCGCCTATATTTTCTATACTGCCGGGAAGGGTTATAGCGGTTATACCGGAGCAGCCGTAGAAGGCATAGTCGCTGATATTCTTAAGCGTGTCGGGAAGAACCACACCGGTTATCGAGGCACAGCCCTCAAGAGCGTTGTCCGCGATAGCTACCGTGCCCTCGCGAACCGTATACTCGCCGCTCGTCGACGTGGCTACCTTGATAAGGTACTTGCCTATATAGAGATCCTTTTGAGTGCTGCTGTTCGTATATGCGGAATATTGGGGAGTAAATACGAAGGCGGAGTTTCCGATCCATTCGATAGTATCGGGAAGATTAAATGCACTTACGTTCGTTTTATAGAACGCCTCGCCGCCTATACTTTTTACACCCTCGGGAATATTGACAGTTTTAAGACCGGTACACTCCTTGAATGCCTCCTTGGCGATCTTGGTAACGGTATCGGGAAGTGCAATGGTTCTGATGCTCGAGCATTCCTTGAACATACCCTCGCTTACGTTGGTAAGACTTGCGGAAAGCGTTACGTTAGTAAGCGAACGGTTGTATGCAAATGCATAGGCACCAACATGCGTTACGCTGTCGGGCATAACGATTCCGGTAAGGCTTCCGCAGTTTGCAAACGCTCCGCCGGCAATCGATTTCACCCCGTCCTTAACCTGAAGAACACCGCTAAAGGAGTTCTTATTCTCGGTCATAAGAAGGTGATCACCGAGATAAAGTATGTCGTCCTTCCAGTTTGAGGTATTCTTAGCATAAGCCGTATCCATAAATGCGTTCTCGCCGATCTCCACGCCGTGTGTCGGAAGTGTGATCGTGGCTAAAGCCGTACATCCGGAAAATGCCGCTCCGCCGATCTCATACACGCTGTCAGGAACGGTTACCGAGGTCAATGCGGTACATCCCGCAAAGGCTCTCGCATCAATCGTTTTCAAACTGCTCGGCAGAGTAACGCTCTTTAAAGAGGTGCAGTCCTCGAATGCACTGTTTGAAATTACCGTAACGGGAAGATCCTTATAGGTATCGGGAACCGTTACACTTGACTTGTTTTTGGCGCTCACGAGCATATAGCTGACCCCGTCGCTGTTGAGCATAAACTCCATTCCGCCAGAGCCGGAGCATGACGCAAGGGGAAGAATGCACATACATATTATGAGCAGGATAGGTAACAATGTTTTCTTCATATAGTTTTCTCCTATTTGTATAAAATTTCGTGCAAATTCACAGAATATGCACACCTACATTGTAGCACCCAAAAATTGTATTTTTTACTACAAATTAAGAACTAATTGTAAACAATGTCCGCAAAAAATACACAAACAATCTTTATTTGCGTATGCACTAAAGAAAAGAGACCCTACGCAGAGTCTCTTTTGGATATGAGTTTTATTACTTAAGCACGCTTTTCACTGTCAAGATAATCCTGAAGAATTATCTCCGCGGAGAGGTTATCTATAACAGCCTTACGCTTTTTACCGCGCGTATCGGTCATATTAAGGAAGTTTGCCGCCGCCATGGTGGTACAGCGCTCGTCAAAAAGCTTTACCGGCACGTCGGTAATAAGCGAAATTTCCTCGGCAAGCTTTTTTACTCTCTCCGAGCTTTCGCCAAGCGTTCCGTTCATATTAATAGGATGACCGAGAACGATAAGTCGCACCTTATACTCCTCTGCCTTTTCCTTAATCATTTCGGCAAGAGAACGCAGACCGGGTGCCTTAAGAGTACAAAGCGCGCTTGCGAGAAATCCGCTTTCATCGCTTACAGCCACCCCCGTACGCACCTTCCCGGCGTCTATTCCGAGAACTCTTCCCTTTTTTGCGCTAATTTCCGACATTTATTTTTCTCCGATTTCAGTAGTTGTTTCAAGACATCGAGCCGATTTATAAGCGGCGTTTTCTCGTCTCACCTTTTATTAAAAGCTTACAAATTAAAGAACTATATTCTTTTCCGAAATAAAGGCGTCAAGCTCTTCTTTGGTCGGTATAGCATCGGACGCACCCATTCTGGAAACGGTGATAGAGGCAACCGCGTTTCCGAAACGGCAGGCGCGAGCCATATCCCCGCAGCGCATATATTCAAGCGTAAGCGCGGCGGTAAATGAATCGCCTGCCGCCGTGGTGTCAACAACCTTGACGTCGTAGGTAGGAATAACGTTTAAGCTCTTTCCATCGTAAACCGCGACACCTCTGCCACCGAGCTTAAGAACGTAATACTCCGCCTTTACAAGCGTTTCAAGCTTCTTTGCCGCCTGCATAAGACCTTCCTCGGTATCGGGGCTTATTCCCGTGAATATTTCAAGCTCCGTTTCATTCGGTGAAAATACGAACATGGGAGCAAGCTTTGCAAGGTCGTAGTCCTTTGATGCGGGACCTGCGTCAACGAAAAGCGGAATACCGTTTTCGTGGCAGTAGTGTGAAACGGCGGCTACCGTATCATAGGGTATCTCGAAATGACAGAACACAGCGTCCGGTTTACATTCCCTTGCGCTCTTAACCGCGTGCTCCGCAGTAAGGGCGGCATTTGCTCCGGAGAAAACAACTATTCTGTTTGCTCCGTCAGCCTCAACTGTAACCGTTGCAAGTCCGGTAGGGGCGTTGTCAAGCGTAAGGATACAGCTTGTATCAATTCCTATTTCGTTATAAATTCCCTTAAGAGTTTTTCCGTTCGCGTCGTTTCCAAGTGCGGCACAGAAAACGGAATTTCCGCCGAGCTTTGCAACCGCCGAGGCGGAGTTTGCTCCCTTTCCGCCCGAAACGTATGCGTAGCTGTCTCCGAGAATGGTCTGACCTTTCAGGGGACATTCGCTTACTCTCATATTTAAATCCATATTAGCCGAGCTTACCGTAAGTATCTTAACTGACATAATACCTCTCCGTTCCGCTGCCGCAAGGCAGCCTACATAATAATAAGCAAATTTTCCGTGTTTTGCCTGCCGCAAAACAAAAGGTGTTTAACCTTTTAGGGAAATTTTCGCGTGAAATGGTTTTTGTTAGCAGTAACTAAGCTTTCACGCTACTCTCCGTTCCGCTGCCGTAAGGCAGCCTACATGATAATAAACAAATTTTCCGTGTTTTTAGCGCTATGTGTAAAATTTAACTATCAGCTTTTGAATTTGAAATTTGAAAGTATACCGTCAAAATCAGCGGCATAGCTTTCGTAAACCGAGCTTTCAGCGGCAAAGGTTACCATATAAACGTATCCCCCGTATATAACAAGGTGCTGATTATATAAGTACTCGGTTCCGCTCACGGTTATTTTATAGCTGTAACATCTTGCATCAAGTCCGCCGAGCTTCGACGGGGTAAATTTAGCCTCGCCCGTATATTTTACCTCTCCAAAGGTTGCTGTAAGGTCGGTTTCATAGCTTACCCAGTAATCGTCAAGCGACATATAAGTGGTATTGAACGCTATAACGTTTGCCGTTACCTTTTTGTTAGCGTTTAAGTAAGCCGCGCTCATTCCGGTGTTTACCGACGGGCTCCAGGTATCCTTCGGCACAAAGAAATAGTAATCAACGAATTTATTGGAAATAAGCGTATAGCCTTCGGGAACCTCAACCCCCTCGGTGCCCGGCAGGGGAAGCTCCGTCTTATCGTCCATAGGTACAGACTCGGTTACAAACTTGAAGTTATCGTAAACGTCAGTTAACGTTTCAAGATAGTTTTCATACTGACTTGCCACCGCGCTGTACGTTATTATGAACAGCGTTCCGTTATTAATGAAATACGCCTGCTTAAATTTACATTTTATATTGGTTACCGTTCCAGAATATTCGTAGATATACGCACCCGCTGTGCTTATCATACGCGTCGTGTAGTCGGAAGCCTCTTCGCTCTCCTTAATTATCTGAAAGTCCTTAAGAGCTAACGCGAAGTTTTCGCGGTAAGAGTTAAAGTACTCCGGAATACTGCCGTTCGGAACTTTATCTGCGGAAACGGTTACAAGGGTTATCATAGTTCTGTTTTTATCCGAAACGTAGGCTGTCGGCACACCGGTAGAGGTATCAACGCTCCAAGCCATCGGAACGTACATTATACCACCCTCATCCCCCTTGTTAACGGGACGCATTCCTTCGGGCGCGCCTTTATATGCTCTCTGGACCGTACAGGACGTAAAAGCCGTAATTAAAACAACAAGGCAGAGTAAAGGTAAAATTCCTTTTTTAAGTATCCTTTTCATTTTTTCTCCATTTCATTTTTCAGCGGTAAAACGTTAACCCGCTCTTTCGTGAGATAAAAGCATTTCGTTTTTATCGTCTGCAAAATAAATTATAACATTTAAATATATAGATTTAGCGAAATATTTGTAAACAACTAAATAAATCGTAAATATTTTTTATTTTCCCTTGACTTTTTACTTAAATACGATATAATAATAACAGTAAAAAGAAAAGGAGCAACCAAAAATGAAGATTACAAAAGATACCATTATAGGTGATATACTTGATAACCACCCCGAAACCGAGCCGCTTTTCCTTGAAATAGGAATGCACTGCCTCACCTGCCCTTGCTCAAGAGGCGAGACCGTTGAGGAGGCTTGCGAGGTTCACGGAAACGATGCCGACGCGTTCGTTGAAAGACTCAACAAGGCAATAGGTGAGTAAAAATATAAAAGCCTCCCTTGTGTTCTGAAGGGTGAAACGGCGGGATTTTATAAAGTAATAAATCAACCCCTCCGTATCGCTTGGCGATACACCTCCCCTTACACAGGGGAGGCTTTCTTATTTCGTTGTTAAATTAAATTTTCATAAAGGAACAAACTATGCTTAAAGACGAAAGAATGACTCTCATTTACAGTCTTATCAGAGACGGAAAAAATGTTCTTGACGTAGGAACCGACCACGCGATAATCCCGATAGAGCTTGTAAAAAACGGTAAATCCCCTTTAGCGTCGGTAACCGACATCAGCCGTCCATCTCTTGAAAAGGGGATAAAAAACATAGCCGCGGCAGGACTTAAGGAAAAAATAAGCGCCTACTGCACCGACGGAACTCTCGGTGTTCCGCTTGATAGCGTAGACGATATAATAATAGCGGGTATGGGCGGGGAGCTTATCGTTAAAATTCTTTCGCAGGACGAAAGACTGCGCAGCGAAAGACTGCGATTTATTCTTCAGCCTATGACAAAGCCTGAGGAAACGAGAAAATATCTTTACGAAAACGGCTTTAACGTTTTATCCGAAACGAAAGTCGTTTCCGAGGGACGAGTTTATGCCGTAATCCTCGCTGAATTTAACGGAAAAGCCGCCGATTTTTCTCTCAGCGACCTTCTGCTCGGCGTTACCCCGAATAGAGAAAACGTCGCAGACGTTACTTATGCTGAGCGGCTTTTATCCGCACTCACCACACGTCTTTCGGGGCTTAACAAGGCAGAGGAAAAGGATACCGCGCTTATATCAAGAACCGAAAATGAGATAGAAGTGATAAAGCAGTTTTTGGGGTAAAATTTTATAATAAAGCTCCACTGTTTGCGTTGCATTATTAGCAAAGCTTAGTAGTAGGGCGGGGGCTTGCTCCCGCCGAAAAGATAAAAAATACACCGTAGGGGGGGCTATCAGCCTCCCGTTTTTATGTGTCCCAAAAAGGATTCGTGTGGAAGAAAATTAATAGCATAAAGAAACAGACGAAACGGCGGGAGCAAGCCTCCGCCCTACGAATTGATATGGACTAAAAAAGTCTCCTATGGCGAACGGTCTCCCAAAAGAAGAAGTTTTTTATAATTAAAAAAGCTGAGTCAAGTTACTTAAACTTAACTCAGCCGTTTTTATTTACTGATATGCCCAAGGAAGGACCGCAAAATCGGGCTCTTCGGGTTACCGAACAGCTCATCCGGGGTTCCCGTTTCCTCAATAACTCCGTTTGCCATAAAGATTACCTTGTCGGCAACGTGTCTTGCAAATTCCATCTCGTGGGTTACAACTATCATAGTGGTATCGCTGGACTTTAAGCCCCTTATAACGTTAAGCACCTCGCCCGTAAGCTCGGGATCAAGTGCCGAGGTAGGCTCGTCAAAGCAAAGTATGTCGGGAGTAAGCGAAAGCGCTCTCGCTATCGCCGCACGCTGCTGCTGTCCGCCCGAAAGCTGGCAGGGATAGAAGTCAGCCT
>JAZRDX010000145.1:0-13495 GCA_045660565.1 Eubacteriales bacterium | reverse complement strand
ACTTATGAATATAAGTGGATTATGAAAATGGATTATAAATACAAGTGAGATATTTTTTTGGATTATATGATGAAAAAATCATGATATCCATGAAGATAAAAATGTTTGCCCTGAAATTGATGGAGAGAAAATGTTTGAACAGCATTTGCCGGTGGCAAATGCAATTAAATCCACACTGCGTGTGGAATAAATCTGCTGTGCAGATGAAGTCCTTGCCTCGCAAGGATGAAGTCGCCTGCGACGATGTGTGGATTTAATTTTACCGAAGCGTAGCTTCGACTTCATCCGCTAAAAGCGGACTTTATCACAAAGTGATTTAATCGTGCGACGTTGCGTCGCACGATTTCATTATTATCCGGAGGCTTTATGAAAGAAAATAAACTCGCAGATTTATCAATAAATTTTGCCGTAAAAGCACTGGAGTTCGCAAATACCATAGAAGGTCATTATTCACTAAAAAATCAGTTTGAAAGAGCTGCAACAAGTATTGGTGCCAATATACGCGAAGCAAATTATGCACAAAGCAAGCTTGATTTTATATCTAAACTTCAAATAGCACTTAAAGAATGCTATGAGACAGAATACTGGCTTGAGCTTTTCACAAAATCAAAAATATCACAAGAAGATGCCACGAAATCACTTTTACATTCTTGCGGTGAAATCCGCAGAATGTTAGTCTCTTCTGTAACCACTTTAAAAAACAAGTAGATCTCTAAAGCGGCTTAAAATTTCGTTTGAGCTGCTTTTTGCAAAATAACATTTTAAAGCATTTATCCGTCTAACGGCTAAATTAAAGCAACCTAATTTACAGTAGAAATAAATATTGTAATTAAAATATTCAGGAGACGTTTTATGGAATTTATAATCCCCTACAAAATCCAAAACAAAATGAGTACGCTTCCTACCTCGGCTATCTCTCTCGACTGCGAAATAGGAGCGCGCTTTGATAAGTTCGTTCACAGTCGCGTCAGCGGCGATTTTGCTGTGAGCGAGATACTTCGCGAGGCGGAAAGCTTTTTTGCAACAAAGTTTGACGATGAGTTTGGCGCGGGAATGTGGAGAAGCGAATTTTACGGAAAGCTTATGCTCTCCCTTGCACGTGTCGCGCAGATGAAAAATGACGACAGATTAAAAAAAGAGATAGAAAAAAGTTTATCCTCCTTCCTTTCGTATCAAGAGGACGACGGATACATAAGCACCTACAATGACAGAGAAAATATCTTCGGGGCTAATATGGACGATCCGTCGTATGCCGCTATCGGCTGGAACAGTAACTGGAACTTCTGGGGACAGAAATATACTCTTTGGGCTTTGATCGAAAGCGCGATGTTGCTTGACAGCAGTGAAATCCTCTCTGCCGCAACACGTCTTGCCGACAGTCTGATCTCTACGGTAAACAAGCTTGGTGCTCGCGTAAAGGACCTCGGTGTTCAGCACGGAATGGCGGCGGGCTCTATACTTAAGCCTATGCTGATGCTTTACCGTCTTACGGGTAACGAAAAATATTTCGATTTCTCTGAAAAAATAGTAAGCGATTGGGACGGTAAAGAGGGGGACTGTCCTAATCTTATCCTTAACGCGATGAACAAAATCCCTCCCCATAAATGGTATAAGCGCGAGGAGGGTTGGAATCCGAAGGCTTACGAAATGATGTCGTGCTACGACGGTCTTTGCGAGATGTACAGACTTACCGCTAACTCGCGTTATCTTGAGGCTACGGTCAATTTCGCCGACCTGCTGGTAAAATACGAATCCAACATTCTCGGCAGCGTTGGATATGGTGAGCTGTTTCTTAATGCCGCGGCTTACCCCGATTCCGCAACCGAGATCTGCGACGTTATACACTGGATGCGCCTCTGCCACGAGTTGTTCCTTATAACGGGCGATATTAAATACACCGAGTATTTCGAAAGCGCGTTCCTCAATGCGTTTTTAGCGGGAGTTTACCCCGACGAGGGCTATGGAGCGTTCTTTGTACGAAGCGTCGGCAGACACTGGACACCTTATCCGCAGTGCGACAGCAAATATCAGCACTGCTGCGTCAACAACGTACCGAGAGGCTTTATCAACGCGGCAGAAACCGTTATAACCAAATCGGGCGACGATTATTACGTCAACTCTTACATTCCGTTAACGGTAACCCTTGGGGACGTTTCGTTCAGAATAAGCGGCGGATACGTGGATAACGGCAGAGCTACCATAACGGCAAGAGGTCTTAAACCCGGCACAAAAATATATCTGCGCGCCCCCGAATGGAGCAAAACGACAAACGTAGCCCTTTACCACGAGGGAGAAAAAGCACTTCTTAAGTGCGGTGAGTACGCACCCGTTACCATAAACAAGGAGCATTCGGTAATATGCGTGCTCTTTGATATGACTCCGCGAGTGCTCCCCTTCGAGGGTAAATTTACCGTACTTGACGACACCGATTACCACGTACAAAGATGGATCGACTCGCAGGGCCGTCCCTTAACAAGAGATATTATGGCAAAGGGACCTATATGCACTATCCGCCGCGGTCCGTTAGTTCTTGCGAGAAGCAAGAGGATCGGATGTACGAAAGAGGAAATGTTCAGCGGTGAAACGGTATTCGGAAAGAACGTTACCTGCTCTGCGCTTCCCGGATTCCACCCCGGACTCCTCGCATTCTCAATCGTTACACTTAACGTAGACGGAGAAACGAAAACCTACACAATGTGCGACTATGCGTCCGCCGCAAACTCTACCGTACACGAAACGCATTATTTTACGGTATACATATAAACCCGGCGACATAACGAAAAGAGTAACTAATAAATTCTCTTTTCTCTTGTAATTATGGCAATTTTATGCTATAAAAAATCAAAGCTGTTTTGTTGGCTTGAAATAACTTTTCAAGCCACTTTTTACAAAAATATTTAGGAAAAAACAATGTATAGTAAGGTCTACATCGAAATCACAAATATCTGTAACAAAAGCTGTTCGTTTTGCCACGGGCATAAAAGAAAGCCGCGGTCAATGACTGCCGAGGAATTTACTCTTATTCTGGATAAGCTGGAGGGGCAAACGAAATACATTTATTACCATCTTATGGGTGAGCCGCTTACACACCCTCTCCTTCCCGAATTTATAGCCTTGGCAAAGGAGCGCGGACTAAAGTCGATTATCACCACGAACGGTACTCTTTTAAATAAACGCGCAGGCGAGCTTCTCTCTGCCGGTGTTCACAAGTTTAACATCTCGCTTCACAGCTTTGAAAACGGCACGGAGGAACAACACGCCCGTTACGTGCGTGAGCTTGCCGAGTTTTCAAAGAGCGCGGCAGATAAAGGGATAATCGTTATTTTCAGGCTCTGGAACGGTGGATTTGACGGCGGCAAAAATGAGGTGGCGCTGAACGTTCTTAAGGAATGTATTCCGGGAGAATGGTTAGAAACCAACCGTGATACACGGATAAAAGATAAAATACATCTTGAATACGGAGAGCGGTTTGAATGGCCCGACTGTAACGCTGAAATCAAGGGAGACAGGTTCTCCTGCTACGGGCTGAAGGATCATTTCGGTATTCTTTCGGACGGAACGGTCGTTCCTTGCTGTCTTGACAGCGACGGAATAATTAATCTCGGCAATATATTTAATGAAGATATTACCGAAATTCTCGGCAGCGAAAGAGCAAACGCGATGATAAACGGTTTCAAATGCGGAGAGGCTTCCGAGGAGCTTTGCAAAAGATGCGGATATGCGCAAAGATTTGTATGAGCTTAACTCAAATAAAACATAATATACTAAACGGTAAAAATTTTTTGTTTTTGCCGTTTATTTTTTGTCTTTTTTCTATCATATATTTTTCGAGAAAAATGTGTTTATTATTTCAAAACCTCTTGACAAAAAGCAATACTTCGTGATATGATGTATTATGCAATACACAGTATATAAAAAAGGCGGATAGCTGTTTTAATGCAGCAGTATGGGAGAACAAATGGATATTCAGCTTAAACGCGGACTTCTTGACGTATGCGTGCTGACCGCTATTAAAAACGGGGAAAGCTACGGATACAAAATAATTAAAGATATAAGACCGTATATTGAGATGTCGGAATCTACATTATATACTATACTTAAGCGTCTCGAAAATGCGAGTCTGCTGACGGTAAGAAGCGCCGAGCACGACGGCAGGCTCAGAAAATATTACAGCATTACCGCCGACGGTATTAAGCGCATTGAGGATTTTAAGGAAGAATGGCGCGAAGTAATGTCTATATACCGATTTGTTATCAAGGAGGACAGTGATGAATAAGCAAGAGTTTTTATCCGAGCTAAGGAAAAGGCTCTCGGGGCTTCCGGAAAAAGACACGGAAGAGCGTCTTAGCTTCTACGCGGAAATGATTGACGACAGGATAGAGGAAGGTCTTTCCGAGCAGGATGCCGTTTCGGAGATAGGCACTGTCGAGGAGGTGGCGTCTCAGATAATTGCGGAGATTCCGCTTTCAAAAATTGTAAAAGAAAAAATAAAAACCAAAAGACGCTTCAAAGCTTTTGAAATAGTCCTTCTTGCGGCAGGCTCCCCTATCTGGCTCTCACTCTTTATCGCCGCGTTTGCCGTAATTTTTTCGCTCTACGTCTCGCTTTGGTCGGTAATAGTTTCTTTATGGGCGATTTTCGCTTCGTTCATCGGATGCGCCTTTGGAGGCATAACGCTACTTCCGATTATGGCAATTTTTTATAATCTTCCGACAGGTCTTGCCGCGCTCGGTGCCGGTCTTGTGTGCGCAGGTCTTTCTATCTTTTCCTTTTACGGCTGCAAGGCGGCAACAAAGGGCGCCGTGCTACTGACGAAAAAGATTTTACTTTGTATAAAAAAGAGTTTTATTAAAAAGGAGGCGGTATAATGGCTAAAAAAACAAAAATACGGCTTATCCTAGCCGCGTCTCTTATCCTTATAGGACTTATTATTTTCGGAGGTGTAATGACTATGCTTAAATGGGACTTTAGAAGGCTTTCAACGGTTAAATACGAAACAAACGAACACGTAATCAGTGAAAATTTTGCAAATTTTTCTGTTAAAACACGGACGTCAAGGGTTATTTTTGTCCCCTCGGACACCGATACGGTAAAGGTTATCTGCCACGAGCAGAAAAACCTTAAGCACGAGGTTTCTGTAAACGACGGCACGCTTAACGTCGAAATTAAAGACGCGAGAAAATGGTACGAATATATAGGTATTAATTTCGGTTCTGCCAAAGTAACCGTATGCCTGCCGTCGGGTAGCTACGGCACGTGCACGGTTAAAACAAGCACAGGGGATGTTGAAATATCGAAGGGCTTCACCTTTGAAGGTCTTGACGTCTCGGGAAGCACAGGAGACGTCAGCTGCTATGCATCGGCAACGGGGGCTATTAAAATCAAGGTCAGCACAGGTGATATAAAAGCGGAAAGTCTTTCTGCGGGTGCGCTCGACCTCACCGTTTCTACCGGCAAAATAACCGCCACCGGTATAAGCTGTACGGGAGAAGTTAAATCAAAATGCAGTACGGGCAAAATGAATTTCACCGACGTTAGCTGTAACGCTCTTGTTTCCGAAGGAGACACGGGGGACGTGTATTTAAAAAACGTTACCGCTACCGAAAAACTTGATATAAAAAGAGATACCGGAGACGTAAAATTTGACGGCTGCGACGGGGGTGAAATTTTCGTTACCACCGATACGGGAGACGTAAGCGGAACGCTTCTTTCCGAAAAGGTATTTATACCGAGAAGTAAGACCGGAAGGGTTGACGTTCCGAAAACGGTTAACGGCGGAAGATGTGAGATAAATACCGACACGGGAGATATAAGGATAGGCTTTATTTCTCGGTAAACCGCTGCTTTAAGCTATACGTTCACGAAAGGGAGTGTCTTAAGACCACTCCCTTTCGTTTTATTTTTTTAAAATTACTTACTTCGTATCTGTAAAAGCTCTTGAAATTATTATATTTATATGTTATAATAAAATATATAAATATTTTTTAGGGGAGTTCTGATATGAGAATAGGAATACAGTCGGGAAACACAACGGATTGGATGGGATTCGAAAAGGGCTATGCTGCCATAAAAAACGCAGGATTTGACGCCATAGACTGGAATCTTGACCACGCTGTAAAATACGGAGATTTAGTTAACGGAACCTTTAAAGGCACAAGCATACTTGAAAAATCCCTTGACGAGGTAATTGAATACTATGCCGAGGAGCTTGCCGTAATAAGAAAGAACGGGCTTGAGATTTTCCAGGCGCACGCGCCATTTCCGAGCTACGTTTTCAAATACCCGGATACGCTCGAATACATGATAAAAGCTTTAAAGCGTAACATCGAATACTGCGACTACGCGGGCATTCCCAACCTCGTCGTTCACGTCATACAGAGAGACTGGGGAGACACCTCGGTTACCCCCGAAGACATTGAAGAGCTTAACACAAAGCTCTACTCATCTTTTATACCGGAGCTTCTCGCCTGTAAAAACAAGGTTACCGTCTGCGTTGAAAACAGCTGCGCGTGGAGAACCAAGCCCGACGGAATAAACGAATACGCAACCGACGAATTCAGTTTCCCCGAATACTCGGCGTATTTCGTTGACAAGCTTAATAAAATGGCGGGAAAAGAGGTTTTCGGTTGCTGCTTTGATACGGGACACGCAAACCTTGTCAAAAAGGGCCCGGCGGAAAACATAGAAACTCTCGGAAAGAGACTTAAGGTTCTTCACGTACACGACAACGAGGGTATTCTCGACGAACATATTATGCCGTTTACGGGAACGGTAAACTGGAACGAATTTTGCGCCGCGCTCAAAAAAATCAATTACGACGGCGTTATTTCATTTGAAAGCTTCAAATCAAACGATAAGGGATATTTCTTCAGCGAAGAGATGTGCTGCCTTATGCTTGAAACAACCGCTAAGATAGGCAGAGCCTTCTGGCGTCGCATTAACGGTGAGGACTAAAAAAACACACCGCCGTTTTTGATTTTTGCTTTGCAAAAACACTATTGGCTATTATACTTTCGCCGTATCTCTGAATAAAACGCGTATTATTTAACCGCAGGTATTTTTATGATTAAAAACGTTGTTTTTGACTTCGGTCAGGTTTTAGTTAAATTCTCTCCGGAATATATGACGGAACAATACGTCAAGGACAAAGCGGACTCCGAGCTTTTACAAACGATTCTTTTCGACCGACTTTATTGGGACAGACTTGATCTTGGAACAATAACAGACGAGGAGCTTATAAACGAAGCCTGCACCCGTCTGCCGGAAAGACTGCATAACGTTGCTACTGAAATTTACCGAAACTGGTTTTACAATATCCCCGAAACCGAGGGTATGCGCGCCCTGATTGAGGAAATCAGGGATAAATGCGGCGCAAAGCTCTATCTTCTCTCAAATATCTCAAAAGGCTTCAGTGAGCACAGCTCGGAAATACCGATACTAAGATATTTTGACAAATGTATTATGTCGGCAGATTACGGCGTAGTAAAGCCGAGCCGTGAAATTTTTGATATTTTATGCCGCGAGTGCGGTATAAACGCAAACGAAAGCATCTTTATTGACGACAGCCCGAAGAACGTTGAGGGCGGCAAGGCTTTCGGAATACATACTTATCTTTTCGACGGAGACGTAGCGGCGCTCCGTAACCGCCTGCTTGAAATTTTATCAACCGAAAATTGATTTTCAGAAAGAAACACGATATGGAAAGTAACGAAAAACACGTTCTTTTATTCGACTTTGACGGAACGCTGGTTGACTCAATGCCCTGCTTTTCGGAAACGATGTACAGAGTAATCAAGGACGAGGGACTCAAATACCCCGAAAATATTATTGAAATTTTAACCCCACTCGGCTACGCGGGCTCGGCAAAATACATTATAGAGGTTCTCGGCTCAAAAGAAAACGAAGACTCTCTCGTAAAGAAGATGCACGAATACGCTTACGACGGGTATGCAAACAGTATCACCCTTAAAGACGGGGTGTGGGACTTTCTGCACGGCAGAAAAGCTGACGGGTACAGCTTAAACGTGCTTACGGCAAGTCCGCACAAGGTGCTTGACGTTTGCTTAAAGCGAAACGGAGTATGGGAGCTTTTCGACAACGTATGGAGCTGCGAGGATTTCGGCACGACTAAATCCGATCCGAAAATCTATCTGTCCGCGGCTGAAAAGCTTGGCGTAAGCGTAGGACAGGTAGCGTTTTTCGATGACAACCTCCATGCGGTAAAAACTGCAAAGGAAGCGGGCGCGTTTACTATCGGTGTTTACGACGTTTCCGGAAAAGCGTTCACAAGTGAGCTGAAAAGCACGGCACACGGCTTTATTGACAGCTTCGCTGAAGCAAAGCCGATAATTTAAACGATTTCACTGTAAAACATTGTAAAGGAGACAAAAAGTGAGCCGAATTTTATACAAGAAGATCGAGGAAGCCTTTATTTCCGTCTTCCCTGTAACGCTTATAGTTTTTATTCTTAACCTCACTCCGCTGATAAATCTCGGCAGCGGCATCTGGATTTTTCTCGTTTCTGCGCTTTTCCTTATACTCGGAATAGGTCTTTTTAACCTCGGTGCCGATCTCGCTATGACACCTATGGGCGAGCACGTAGGAAGCGGTCTTACTAAATCAAAAAAACTTACTCTGCTCCTCTCCGTCTGCTTTCTTATGGGCCTTTTAATAACGGTAGCGGAGCCTGACCTCACCGTTCTTGCCGATCAGGTATCAGCGATAATGAACGGAACGCTTCTGATATTCGCCGTCGGAGCCGGTGTCGGTCTTTTCCTGCTTCTCGTCGTTCTTAAAATTATTTTTAAAGTAAACCTTTCCTCGCTCCTTATGTTCTTTTATATGCTTCTGTTTGCGCTAACCTCTCTGGTTGTAATAAACGGAAACACGGGCTTTCTTCCCCTTGCGTTTGACTCGGGCGGAGTTACAACAGGTCCTATAACCGTTCCGTTTATAATGGCGCTCGGCGTCGGTATCGCAACCACGATAGGCGGCAAGGACGCAAGCGGAAACAGCTTCGGTCTTGTCGCTATGTGCTCGGTAGGTCCTATCCTCGCCGTTATGCTTCTCGGTATTACGGCAAACGGGACCATAGATTACGGTGTTCCGAGCTACCCAATGGATATATCACCAATGACGATTCTTCATACGTTAGCCGAAAAGACAAAGGAGGTTGCTTTGGCGCTCGGTCTTATCGTAGTATTTTTCACAGTACTTCAGATGATTTTCTTAAAGCTGCCGAAAAAGAAGCTTTATCAGATAGCCGTCGGAATAGCGTACACCTTTACCGGTCTCGTTATATTCCTTACCGCGGTAACGGTAGGCTTTATGCCGATAGGATATCGCATGGGCGAGATGCTTGCCGCATCTCCGCGATACGTCGTAATCGGATTTGGCTTCGTTATCGGAGCGGTGGTCGTTCTTGCGGAGCCTGCGGTACACGTTCTTAACAAGCAGGTTGAGGAAATTACCGACGGAACGGTAACCAAACGTTCAATGCTTATCGCTCTTTCAGTGGGTGTCGGAATTTCGATAGGACTTTCGATGCTTCGCATAATTTTCGATTTCAGCATACTTTACTACCTCATTCCCGGCTACTTTATCTCGCTCGGACTTTCATTCTTCGTTCCGAAGCTTTACACCGCTATCGCGTTTGACTCCGGTGGAGTCGCGAGCGGTCCTCTCACCTCAACCTTTATTCTTCCCTTTGCGATAGGCGTTTGTTATGCGCTTCACGGAGATAGCAAAATTATGAGCGACGCGTTCGGAATAGTCGCTATGGTTGCGATGACGCCCCTTATAACCATTCAGCTTCTTGGCTTCAGAGCGATTATGACCAAGAAGGTAAGAGAAAATATTGCTATGAAGCGTATTCTCGGCGCAGAAGACGAGCAGATTATCAACTTTATGTAACTAAACTCAGTTCCTTTACGGTTCAGAAAGGAAATCTTATTATGAATGAAAACAAAAAAAGCCCCGGAAGGGCAGTCGAAAAACGCACCCTGCAGAGAAAAACGAAAAAGGTACCGAGTGTTGCTCCGCAGAAGTTAAAGCTCCTTTTTACCATAGTAAACAGAAGCAAGGCGGAGCTTTACATGGATCTTCTCCAGAGCTTTGATATAAATATGCAGATCTCGATGTACGGAAACGGTACCGCAAGCACCGAAACGCTCCGCTACCTCGGTCTAAGCGACTCGGAAAAAGCGGTAATAATCAGCGTTATAAAGGAAAGCAAGGTTAAAGAAGCGCTTTCGCTACTTGAGGATAAGTTTAACACCATAAAAAACGGTAAGGGTATAGCCTATACCGTTCCGATGACCGGCACCGTCGGTGTTGCAATCTATCAGTTTTTAAGCAACAACCGAATGACGGTGAAAGACGAAAGTAAATAAGAAAGGATCTACGACTATGGAATACACGCACGAGCTTATCGTATGTATAGTAAACGCGGGATTCAGCGATACCGTAATGGATGCCGCGAAGGAGTTTGGCGCCAGAGGGGGTACCGTAATTCACGGTAGAGGTACCGCAAACAAGGAAGCGGAAAAGTTCTTCCAGATTACCGTTCAGCCCGAAAAGGAGCTTGTTCTTATACTTGTTCCGAAAAAGCTTCGCGACAACATTCTCCACGCGCTTTACAAGGCTGTCGGACTTAAAACAGAAGGACAGGGTATCGCTTTTTCTCTCCCTGTTGACAACGCAATAGGTCTTTTTGACGGTAGCGTCATCTCAAAGCCGCAGAAGGCGACTAAGGAGACAGAGGGTTCCGAAAGCAAAACGGAAGCTGAAAAAGAGTAAGGATTTACTTAAAAAACGGCAGGAAACAGCCTGCCGTTTTTTATTTTTCATTGAGTTTTAAATGAATTTGCGTTTTTACATTTAATTCACATTTTTTATTGCTTTATACATTGCATTTTCCCACCTTTTATGTTAAAATTAATTTGCCAAACAAGTTAATATTGATTAAACAAGGGTTCTTTTTTATAAGGAGAAGCTTTGCCCTTTTACGTCTAATTCTTTAGATTTTGTAAAAATGCAAATTCCGTAAGAATTGGGTGTAAAGGTTTTTCCTTGTTCAATTTTAACTTGTTTGGCGACAGTTGGAGTTTGCGTTTTTTAGGCGCTGGCTTCGACCGGCGCCTTTTTTATTTTTATATTTTATTTTCAGGAGGAAAAAAGAAATGAAAAAACGCATCATCTTATTACTCGTTTGCCTGCTCACACTCGCCGCAACAGCTTCTCTCTTTACGGCGTGCGATATGCACCATGAATACGATACGGAAAACCCTATGTGGGTGTGGGAAGGTTATGAAACGGCAACCGCAAGCTTTTCTTGTATCAACGAGGACTGTACTCATAAAATAAATATTGGCGCAAGCATTACTAAGGACACGGTAGAGCCTACTGTATCTGCTGCCGGAGAAAACACGTATACTGCACATGTCGTACTTAACGGAGTAACCTATTCAGACGTTAAAACGGAAGCTATTCCTATGCTTGAACCCGAAACACCTCCGGTTATTCCCTCAGCCTCCGAAGTAGAAATCGCAAACTTTGATTACGGCTTTATCGAGGAGGAAAGCTATGAGTACGGAGAAACCACAATGGCGGATACAAAGCGCAGCACCGAGATTAAGGTAGATACCGTTTATTACTGCCTTATAGAGTTCGACATTATTGCTAGAGATATTAACGACGGAACCGGTCTTATGAATATTCTCATCAAATTCGATAATCTAGGAGTTGCTAACGGTACTGTTGTGGACGTAGGGGGAGGCATCATTACTGAAATGTTCTTTGCTGACTCTGGAACTGGAACCGACAGCAAGGTTTCCACCCTTGCGTACAAGATCCCCTCAGACCCCGATAAATCGAAGAAAATAAAGATTCTCGTTCGTATGCTCCCCGTTTCGATAGGTAGCTCTCACATTTCCGTTTCCTTCGAGCCGAAGGAAACGGAGGCATTCAGAGTTTTAGGCGACGCCGGTGTTACCAAAAACCTTTCCGTTGTACGCGTACAGCTTGAGGCTCCCGTCATAGAGGTTGACAGAGATAACTTAAAGGTTAAATGGAGCCACGTAAAGTACGCAGACTACTACATTATTTACTTTGCAGATAAGAGTATTAATTTTACGGGTGTTGACCAGTATACCCCCGTCGGAGCGGAGCTTGAATTTGATTTATCACAGTTCGCAAGTATAGTTGATTACTACGTCGGAACGGTAATGATTCAGGCGTGCAGTAACAGCAGTAACTTTATGAAATCTTCTTATTCGAATACGGTAACCGAAGTAATTATTTAACTGTAAAAACGTGATAATGAAGCAGTATGGCCAAAATAAGTATTTGAATTTTAAAAAGAACGGCAAAAATGCCGTTCTTTTTTATTTGTTATTATTCGTTGTACAGTTTATCAAACCGCCAGCGTATCGGGTTTTCACAGATGTATTTGCATATTTCAAGGTAATCGTCGTGATTACGGATAACGTGATCGTGAAAGGAGCGTTGCCAAATTGATACACCGATATTTTTTGATACCTGCCGCTTCATTTGTCCTACCGCTGTTATGATCGATGCCCTCTTTTCCGTAGGGGAGGATATCAACCTCCCGCTTACAGACGTTATAAATAATACAAGATGTATCTGGTTAGGCATAATAACGTATTGCAACAGTTCAATATGCGGATAATGCCCTGATATATCTTTAATCGCTGTTTCTGCAATTTTTCCATACGGCGATAATTTCACACCGTCGGGCGGGAGGATACTATCCTCCCCTACAATCGTAGATAAGATGTTTTTTCTGTCTTTTGTGCATACCGTTATAAAATACGCTCCGCAGGAGCTGTAATCGTAATTTTTCAGCCGATTTCTTTTTCTTATCGGCAGTGTTTTTTCAATTTCCATGATTTCTCCATAAATGAAAGCGGGAGGATAATATCCTCCCCTACGATTTTCACTTTTTTCGTAATTTCTCCATAACCATGCAAATGCGGGAGGATTATATCCTCCCCTACGTTTTTTACCGTTTCCCGTCGCCGAGCAGCTTTTCCGCTTTCTCCGCCTTTATAGCCGCCAGCTTCTCCCCTATTCTTGATTTAACAAGGTCGGCAATCTCGGCTTTTGTCAGACTACCGTATTCCTCAAAATATATCGGCTTAAGATAATGAACCTCGGTCGTTACCTTTTTGAAGATGTTATTGGTGTCCATCGCCTTATAGGAGTCGTAAATCGCAATCGGCACTATGGGTGCGCCCGAATTAAGCGAGCAGTAGAAGCAGCCCGTTTTAAAGTCAAGCATCTCGTTCTTGTTATCGTCGTATCTTCCCTCGGGGAAAATAAGGTAGCGCTTTCCTTCCTTTACCTGCTCGGTTATGGTACGGAGAACCTTTATAGAGTCCTTTATGTCCTCAAAATCTATCGTCTGACCGCCGAGAAGTCCGCAGCATTCCTTTGCAAGGTATCTAGATGCCGCGTGTCGCTCCCATAAAACCCT
>JAZRDX010000144.1:0-3056 GCA_045660565.1 Eubacteriales bacterium | reverse complement strand
GAACGGGCAGCTTATAAATTTTGTCTTTTTTCCGAGACTGCTTCCGATTACTGTAAGCATATCCCGTAAATATATTTCCTGACTGCCGGAAAGAACGTAATTTTTGCCCGTCGTTTTCGCTTCGTTTATCAGTATAGAGTAGTACGCTTCGGCTAAATCCTCGTAGTGTACCGGCTGTAATTTAAACCTTGCGCCCTTGACGACCGGGGTTATCTTAAACCTATCGACAAGCCTAATAAATTTTACGACGTTTTTATCGTGTACGTTTCCGTATATCATTGTTGGGCGGCAGATTGTAAGGCTTATCCTATGTATTCCGCACATCTGAGTTACCGCATCATCTATTTTGCGGTAGTTTTCGCCCGCGGCTTTGTATTTGGAATATATACCCGTTGTATGTACTAAAATCAGCCGTCTTACCTTGTTTTCAGCGGCGGCTTTGGCTATGTTGTAGGATAAATGTATACCCGCAATATTTATCACGGTGTCAACACCCGTCAGAAGTTTTTTAAAACCGTTTTCATTGTTATCGTCTAAAAAACAAAGCTCACAGTGTGCGCTAAGCTCCTTGATACCGTCTAAGGACGAGGTTTTTCTCACAATAATTTTTATTCCGCCCGGAAAACGACGTTTAATTTCGTCAATGTTTTGCAGAATTTTTTTGGCGAAGGCGCCACCCGATTTTTTACCGGTTATGCCTATAAGTGCAAGCTTTAAATTCATAGTTATTCCTTTTACTTTATATTTCTGTAGCGGTCGACGCCGTGTTATCTTTATACTCATACATTTTGGTAGAGTAAGCGAGCCTTATATGTTTGCTGTTTTTATAGTGAACGATATAATAGACGTCTCCGTATGAGGCAAGCTCGTATGAGGTATGCTCCTCAACGGGGAATGCCTTGAAATCACGGAAAACAAGCACCTCCAGGTAGTCGTAACGCTTGTAACCGTGTACGGCGCGTTCCTCTTTATATTGCAGCGGTCTGGTAACAATTTCAAATTCTCCGCGTAAAATCCTTTTACGTTCTTTTGAAAATATAACGGAAAAAATAATTGCTACGGTTAAAAACGGTGCAGCAAAAGCAAGGGGAATAAGAAGTGTTTCAAGCACCGGTAAATAGGCGAAAAGAAAACAAAATAAGGTAAATAAATATAAAACGACCGACATTACGTATAACGGTGGAAGAAGCCCTTTGCAATCACGGGCGTTCCTTTTCCTGAGATCATTTGCAATATAATCGCGTGTGAGAATGTTTTTTGTTGGTTTAGCCATGTAGATCACCGCCTTTCGTTTTTTGAATAGAAAATAAATTATTCCTTGTACTCGTAAGCTTTGGTCGGATATACGAGCCTTATATGTTTTTTATCTTTATAGTAAACTATGTAATATTCATCACCGTTTGCGGCAAGCTCGTATGCGGTATGCCCGACGGGGAACGGCTTGAAATCGCGGAAGACAAGCACTTCCTCGAGGTGAATACGTCTGTATCCGTGGCTTACGGCACGCTCTTCTTTATACGACAGTGGGATTTTGGCTATTTCAAATTTTCCTGCTAAGATCTTTTTGCGTTCTATTAAAAATGTAAGCGAGGGAATCAAGCAGAGTATTATAAGCGGTACAAATACAAACACCATAAGGAGTGATTCCCGTAGCGAAGGAGTGTCAAGCAGCATGATAAACGATATGAACAAGATAAATAATATCACGATCCCCCACATGGCGAGAACGGCGTAAGTACCATCCTTGATTTGCTTTCGGAGCTCGTTTTGAATATACTGACGGGTAATGATATTTTTCGTTTGTTTTTTCAAGGTGTATCACCGCCTTTTGTTTCAAAATTATATTACACACGGTCTGCGTAGCGAACGGCGGTGATTATGCCGTCGCGGACGTGGAGCTTACAAACTCTCGCCGTTCTTGCTTCCTCAAGCTCGTTTCTGGTGCCGCTGATAAGATCGCGGCCGTGATAGATCGCGTAATACTGGCCCTTGTACTTGATCACGCTGTGGTGTCCTGTTCCTTCTTCAAAGTCATTCTTTATCAAAACAGGATCAAACGAGCCGTCCGCCGTATGCTTTATAAAGTCAACGCGTGTCAGATCTTCCTCGTCCGAGCGAGCAGAGGCGTAACCGATATGATAGGTGTCGTTGAGATAACAGCCACCGCTGTACATAAGGTATTGCCAATCTCCCTCTTTAAACCAGAAAGCCCCCTCAATGGTGTGCCAATCTTTGCCGTCGCCGAAACGGTTGCGCTTGAATATCTCCTCGTCCATCGTAGGTACAATGACCTCTCTCGGAGTATTTGCTGGAGTCATGGGATCAAGGAGTCTGTCAACAAATATCCGCGTTCCAATACGGTCGCAGGAGGTATTGTCCTCCGCATACCACAAAAACAGTCCCTTGCCCGTTTCCACCACGTGAGAATCAATGGAAAAACGCTTGTAAAGGCACTTCTCGTTTTTAAAAGGGCCGAGCGGAGAATCAGAGACCGCGGCGTGCATAAACTGGAACTCATCCTCCGTCGCGCAGGAAACATAAATGTAATAACGGTCTCCGTGTCTGATGACTGATGGCGCCCAATAATCATGTCGTCCGTCAAATGAAGCGACTATCCCCTCATAGTGCCAAACGTCGAACAGATCATCGGCGGAATAGGCTTCCACGCCTTCCTTGGCGCTCACGTATAAGTAAAACTTACCCTCGTCCTCGAAAATAAAGGGATCGGGCTGGTGCTTGCCCACAATGTTAAACGTTAATTTCATTATATATTTCCTCCCGGATGCGTTTTCCGGATTTATTATAGCATAAAAGTGGCTGGGTGTCAAGAAAAAATGAAATCGTGGCGTTGCCACGATGAAATCCGAGCGAGGCTCGGATGAAATCTTCAGCCTTCGGCTTCAGATGAAATTAAATCCGTCCTCCTATCCCGACGAAGTTGGATTTCATCACGAAGTGATTTCACCCCACGATGGTGGGATTTATCCCGTCCGTAAGGACGGATTTAGTTGAAAAAAAGCACATCTGGGGTGCAGATGTGCTTTTTTTTGGAGGCG
>JAZRDX010000143.1:0-4399 GCA_045660565.1 Eubacteriales bacterium | reverse complement strand
AAAAGCTCCGGCACGGGAACACTTTTCAGAACATCGAGATACGCGACGTCAAGCAGCTCTTTTAAGCCTTTTTCAAAGCTTTTTTCACCGAAACGCCCGTTTTCGCAGCTGATGCCGTTATCCTCTAAGATGCCGTAAAGCTCGGAAGGGGAGCGTGTCTCCGCTAAAGCGGTAAACGTTTCGCTTCTGAAAAGCGATGTTTCCATTGCGCGGATTCGCGAGGAAATAAAGAGAAAGTCCTGATAGTTATATTTTATCTTCAAGTCTCTGTCTCCCTTCGGTCAGCGGAAAAGAATACCGTAAACATCCGCTTCGGTCTTTTCCTTTGCCGCCTTTATAAGTGCCTCGGTTGTTGCCGAAGCCTCAATGTTTCCGAGAGAGAGCTTAAAACCGCCCGAAAAATCACCGTCTTTTTCGGAAAGAGCGATGCTTCTTTTTTGGGCGCTTACTTCGGATTTAACCGACGCAAGGAGCTTTTTACCAAACTTTTCCCTGTCCCTTTCGTTTAACGTAAGAACGTAAAGCTCGAAATTTTCTTCCTCGTATCCGTCATCTTCGCCGTCCTGCGAGCTTGACAAAAAGTCTATTGCTCCCTTAAGCGTTCTGACAAGAAAATCAAAATATCTTTCGCCGTCTATCTCCGAAAAAGCCTTTTCCGCCTTTTTGTATACCTCGTCGATTATAACGCTCTTTGCGTCAAGAAGTATGTTTCTTTCAAGAATATCCGCTGACGAGGCGGCGCGGTTAATTACTTCGTCGCTTTCCTTTTCCGCCCTCTCGGCGTAAGCGGATTTAATTTCCTCTGCCCTTTTATTTGCATCGGAAATTATGCTTTCCGCTCTCTCGGAAGCGCTTTTCTTAACCCCAACGGCGTAGCTTACCGCTTCCTCGGTTATTCTTTTGGTTATCTTTTCGATACTGTTCATTCGTTTATTGCCCTTTCACGGGTTAATCAGATGCTGAAGTTCATTATGAGAAGCATAGAGATAAGGAGCGCTAAAATTGCGTAGGTTTCGACAAGCGCCGCGTTGGTGATAGCGTTTCCGAGCTTGTCCTTCTGCTTTGAAACGAGGTTGATACCCGCAACAGCTGCCTTGGACTGGTACTGTGCGGAGATAAGACCGACTATCGCGATGGGAAGTGCCGCAAATAAGAGGTAGCCGCCCTGCGCGACGGTTACCACACTGAGATCGCCGCCGCCGAGAACACCTATTTTAAGCATGATCATAAACGCAACGACGAAGCCGTAAATACCCTGAGTTGCGGGAAGCGCCTCAAGAATAAACACCTTACCGAACATATTCGGGTTTTCCGAAAGGAAGCCACCCGCCGCGCACGCCGCGTTACCGACACCCTTTGCCGAGCCCCAGCCAGCAAGACCTACCGCTAAAAACGCGCCCAAAAGAGCTATATTCGCTCCACTGAAAATTGACTGAAAAAATTCCATCTGTTTTTTCCTCCGTTTTAATGTTTTTTGTTTTTGATTTTATTTTTTCGCTTTTTAAGCGTTTGTTTTATTTTGTTTCCGCTTTTGCGGTTTCTGCCGTTATTACAGAGTGAGTTATTTCAGGCTTTATGGGTTTAAACGTTCTTCCGCCGTCCTCAAAGAACTTTCCGAAAAATTCAACGTACTGAAGTCTGCTTGTGTGAACGAAGGTTCCGAGCAGGTTTATCGCAAGGTTTAAGAGGTGTCCGAGCGGAATTATCAGAACGAGCATTATTATTCCGCCCACCGTAGGACCGCCCATCGTCGCTAAAATGTTAAATACGCTTGCGACGACAGCCGAGGAAAGACCGAGCGCCATTATTCTTGAATATGAAAGTAGATCCGACATATAGTTTACAAGACTGTAAAGACTTCCGATACCCTTGACGGCTTTCATTACGATATTCTTTTCCCGTCTGCCCTGCGTTAAAATCAGCATTGCGACACCTGTGGCGGCTACAGCTATTCCAAGCGCGGAGTTAAGGAAATAAAGCCCTGCGCCCCCAAAAAGAACGAACCAGCTGCCTTCGTCGAATATAGCGGCAAACTTATCACCGCTTGTCCACAAAACGTAAAATCGTATTCCCATACCGGTCAGCATGTGAACGGCTCCGAGCGCAAGCGAAAGCACGAGGAATATTATCGATTCGGTCATAATGTCCAGCGCCGCCCATATCTTTATATCTATTCCGAAAAACTCCTTCATAAACTGAGCGGGAAGGTCTCCGAGATAGCTTCCGAACAGCACACCGAATATTGTGCACGAAATTCCGCAGTAGGCGAAAAGCCAACACATATTTTTGACACCCGCGGAAACGTTTGTTTTCTTAATGAGAAACAGACAGCCGAGGGTTATTATAATTCCGTAAACGACGTCGGCAAGCATCAGCCCGAATATAATGAAGAAGAAAACCATCATTATCCGTGTCGGATCAAAGCTTCCGTACGCAGGCGGAGAGTACATTTCAACGACCGACTCAAAGTATCCCGCGGGCTTACCGTTAACAAGGTGAACGGGGACGTCATCGCTTTCCTCCGGATCGTCGAGCGAATAATATACCGGCTCGGTTTTTAACGTTTTTTCAAGTGCCGAAATGTGCTCAAGCGGAACCCAGCCCGTTAATATGACCGTTCTTTCGGTGAGGAAAAGCTTTTGCTTTGTCTCCGCAAGCCGCTCCGACGTGCTTGCCATATCAAGTGCTATCTGGATTTCGTCAAATAAAGCGGCATCCTCGGTAAGCTTTTCCTCAAGTGCCTCAATATCGGATAATACCTTGTCCGTTTGCTCCTTTATTCTTGCAAGCTCAGCGTCGGGCGACTCCGTCATGCCGGGGAAGGTTATCCTGTTAAACCCAAGCCTTGAAAACGCCTTTACGGTAGCTTCCTCCCTGTCCTTCATGTAGACTGCCGCGACGTAGGAGAGAGAAGTGTCGGTCGAGATGACCTCTATCGCTGCTTCAAAGCCTTCCTTTTCAAAGACCTCGGCAAGCTTTTCGGTATCGGTGCTCCTTGGAAAGCTTCCGAGCATAATGCTTGTCCGAGCCGTTTCGTTTTCGGAAAATTTCATATCATAGGAAAGAAACGGGGAGAGGGAAAGTGCCTTGCTTTGAAGCGCGTTAAGCTCCGCTTCAAGAGAGTCAAGCTCTTTCTTTCTGCTTATTACCGCGTGTGCGCTTTCAACTGTTTCGGAGTAGCTTTTTTCTCCTATCCGTCCCGACTGAAAGCTTTCCTTTGAGACGGTGGGCAGGGGTGAAAACATACTGTGCTTTGTGTTTCCGAGCTTAATCAGTATAGCGGAAGCCTCGACAAGGATCTTGATGTCTGCCGCGGAGTCCTGCCTTTCTGTGTCGTATAAAGCCTCGCGCCGCTCCTTGTTATAATTGCTTTTTTCAACCTCGACACAGCCGAGCCACATAAGCTTTTCCGTTATTTTAGCCGCATCGTGCTTCATTGACACGAGCGTCAGCTTTTTCATTTTACTTACCGACATGTTTTCCCCCCTTTCAATAGACTAACTGCGTTTTTCATTACTGTGCTCCGAGAATACTGTCAATTATAAATTTAACTGCGCCGTCACTCTTGCCCCTTGCTATCTCTGTCATAGCGGCGGCGTTTTCATAGGCAAGCTTTCTGTTTTCGTCAATCCTTAGGGCGGCGCTTTTCTTTGCCTTTTCTATCTTTTCCTCGTAGGCCTTTTCCGCGGAGGCGGTAGCATCACTTACCGTTTCCTCAGCGGCATTAAGCGCAATATCAACGGTAGCGCGCGCATCTACGTCTGCCTTTTTTCGTATTTCAAGCGCGGCGGCTTCCGCCGCCCTTATTTCTTCTATAATCTTTTTCGGCATCTTTTCTCCATTTCTGCTGCATAGCCGTAGCGTAAAACTTCATTTAAATTATTTCGTAAAATACAGCCCCTCGGCTTAGTGCCGCTATATTTACGTAACACGTTAATTTTACCACTTTTTACCTATAAAGTCAAGTTATTGAGTTTGTTTTTGTTATATAAAATATTTATAGCTTGTATAAATGAATGTTAGACTTTGTTTTTTTGCGCCTTACTTTTGCGGATAAGCGTGCCCGTTTTCGTATCAAATAAATCAGAAAAGCTTTTCTGCGCTTTTACGGAATTCTTTTCAGTATAAAGTGCCTCGGTTTTAACACTGATAACGTTTTCGCGGATTTCACTTACCTCTGCCGTAAATCTGAAATCTCTCGGTAAAAAGTGCGCTCGCCTGCCGCCGTTTTCAAGGTAGTAATTAAATTCTGCTTCTATTTTCGGAAACACCTTTTCCGTTATAAATTTGAAAAAAGCTTCTGCCTCCGATTTTAAAAACACGTTAAGCTTTTCACTCCCGACCTCCATCGGGTAGCGTATAAAAAGGCTAGAAATAACGCACCCGCGGCTCCTTTTTT
>JAZRDX010000142.1:0-4398 GCA_045660565.1 Eubacteriales bacterium | reverse complement strand
GCGATAAAGTGAATATCGTCGATAAGAAGAACGTCCGCTTTTCTGTATTTTTCTCTGAACTCACCCGTAAGACCGCGGCTGATGCTTTCGATCATCTGGTTGGTAAATTCCTCGCCCTTGACGTAGATTATAGTGCTTTCGGGAAAATTCTTATGTATTTCGTTTGTTATAGCGTAAAGCAGATGCGTTTTTCCGAGTCCGCTAGGTCCGTAAATAAACAGAGGGTTATAAGAATCAGCGGGCTTCTGAGAAACAGCAGTACACGCTGCGTGAGCGAAACGGTTAGACGAACCGACTATAAAGTTGTCAAAGGTATACTGAGAGGAATGGGAGATTTCTCCTCTCGGCTTTTGCGCCCCCTTGTTTTCGGGAGAGATGAGAAACGCGTTTTCCTCCGGTGCGTAAGGCTTTATCTTTTCCTCTCTTTGCTCCAGAACGGTTTCTTTTTTTATTTCAAAATTTTTATCGTTTGTAAAAACGGTATTTACGCTGTATCCAATAACAGTTTCAAAGCAATCTGAAATTGACTTAAAAAGCTTCTTTTCAAGGACGTCCTTTTTAAGAGAGCTTTCGGTGAAAAGAACGGCGTCGGTGTCGGTAAGCGAAATAAGCTTTAAATCGCTTATCCAAAGCGAAATAACCGTAGGTGAATGATTTTTTTTAAGCTCCTCAAGAACCAAATTCCATATTTCTTCAAGCTCTTGCATTTTTTACTCCTTGATTTCTTTAATTTAACATATTTATATATTTAATCAAATAATAATATAATAGTTATTTAAAATTATTATAGCATATTATTATATATATTACAACTTTCCAAAAGTATTATTAACAGAAAATTTACAATAAATAACGGTAAAAAAATCAAAATTATTTTTAAAAAGGTCTTGACAAGACGCATACAAATAGTATATAATAAAAAATACGATGCAAAACTATGCATAACAGCAGAAAAGCTATAAAGTTATTCTAAGGAAACGGAGGTGGAAAAATATGCTTAGAACATATCAGCCTAAGAAAAGACAGAGAAAAAAGGAACACGGATTTCGTAAGCGTATGAAGACCGCAAACGGAAGAAAGGTTTTAAAGAGAAGACGCGCTAAGGGAAGAGAAAGACTTACCTACTAATAATACGTGTCATAGGCGAAGCTTTCGTCACTTTCACGCAAGTGAAACATTCTGCGTGTTTTCACTTGCGTGTTTTCTTTCGTATTAAAATTCGTATTTAAATGATATAATTACGATAGATTAAAGTAGCTTGAAGGCGAGATTAATCTATTTTTTGTTTAAAAAGATATTATTAAGATATATGAAGAATATAGCGATAAGAGAAAATCACCTTTACAAAAAGACATATGTAAAAGGAAATAAGGCTTACGGTAAATATACCGTTATATACGTTTTAAAGGATCTTAAGGCGTATAAGCTTAAAAAGGAAAATCCGCGTAAGGAATATATAAACAGAATAGGACTTGCGGTAACCAAGAAAATAGGCGGAGCCGTCGTTCGTAACCGAGTAAAGAGGATTATCCGCGCGGCGCTGCACCAAGTAGAAAAGAGCTACACGCTAAAAAAAGGTAACCTTATAGTTATTTCCGCGCGTGAGGATGCGGCTACGGTAAAATCAACCGATATTTACGCCGAAATGGTAAGACAGCTTACAAAGCTTTCTCTTATTAATGAAAAAGTACAAAATACCGCTGCCTCTGCGGAAAAAGAAACAGGAAAGACGGAAGTTTCTTCCGCGGATAACGGATTTTTAAAACAAACGGCTTCATCTTCGGAAGAAGCAAACTGAAAAAATGAAAAATATTTTTCTATACCCTATAATATTTTACAGAAAATATCTGTCAAAGCTGAAAGCCCCCTGCTGTCGGTTTTCCCCGACCTGCTCGTCGTACGCTTATAAGGCGATTAACGAGTGGGGAGCGCTTGTCGGTATTCCGATGTCGGCTTACCGAATTTTACGGTGTAACCCCTTTTGCAAGGGCGGTAAGGATAATATTCCTCACAGAAAAAGAAAAATAGTACCGAAAACAGCGGTACTGACTAAAAATTATTTAAAGAACCAAAATAAAGGTAACCTTACCGAGCCTTTTTATTTCTGCTATGAAATATAAGGCTCAGTCTTATCACAAAAATACGCGGCGGTTCAGTTTTTGAAATGATTTAACGGGCGTCGCAAAAGAATATTAAAAGGAAAGAAAGCTATGGATATTTTAAACGTTCCATTCGGCTGGCTGCTCAACCTTTCTTATAAAATTACGGGAAACTACGTTTTTGCGCTTCTCGTTTTTGCCTTAATCATAAAGGTTCTGTTACTGCCATTCGGAATAATGCAGCACAAAAACTCACTTAAGCAGGCGTCTCTCCGTCCGCGCGAGGCGGCTATAATCAAAAAGTACGCCGGAAGAAACGACAGAGTAACCCAACAGAAAAAGCAGGAGGAGATACAGCGTCTTTACCAGAGTGAAAATTACAGCCAGTTTGCCGGCTGTCTGCCTATGCTTCTTCAGCTCCCCATAATCATCAGTATATTCAACGTTATAAAGAACCCCCTGCGTTATCTCTGCGGTCTTAAAGAGGATACCGTTAACGTAATCAGACAGCACGCCTGGAACATTACGGGAGACAATAAGCTTGACGATATAGCGGTAATGAACGTTTTCAAGGACAGACGCGGAGATTTCCTCGGTCTTACTCAGATTACCGAGAATATTGCCGACGTAAAGCTTCCCGATTTTAATTTCTTCGGTGTTGACCTTTCGCAGACACCCCGATTCGGTGTTGATATTCTTATTTTAGTTCCGATTATAACCTTTGTTGCGGTATTTTTCTCAACGAAGCTTACAAAAAAATTCTCCTATCAGTCTCCCCAGATGTCGCAGAATTCCCCCGACGTCAAGATGTCTATGGGACTTATTGAGATAGTAATGCCTCTTATGTCCACCTTCATCACCTTCGGTGTACCCGCGGCGATAGGTATTTACTGGATTTATCAGAATCTTTTTGGTGTTCTTCAGCAGTTCTTAATGGTTAAAGCAAAGCCGTTCCCGGTATTTACAGTCGAGGATTACAAGGAAGCCGAGAGAACAATGGCGGGAAAAACCAATAAGAAAAAGAAGAAATTTGTTAAAGATCCCGACCGTCCGAGAGTTCGTTCTCTCCATCATATCGACGACGAGGAGTACAACGCTAAGGTTGTGGATAACACCCCGAATAAGGCAGAGGGCGGCGCAAAGAGCGATCTTATATCACCGATACCTATGAAAGACTATTCAAACAAAAAAAATAAATCTTAGTATAAAGGCGGAAATTTAAAATGATTAAAGAAGTTATTGGCACCGGCCGTACGGTCGAGGCTGCGATAGCCGACGGAGCCGCACAGCTCGGCGTACCGTCATCAAGAATACAGTACGAGATAATTGAAGCCCCGAAAAAAGGCTTTCTCGGCTTCGGTGAAGCTCCCGCAAAGGTAAAGGTTTTCCTTGAAATCGGTCCCGAGCAGACCGCTATTGATTACGTAAACGGCATTATGGACGCTATGGGAATAACCGGAATAACCGCTGACGTTGGCAGAGAGCTTAACTCTGACGGCGGAAAGGTAATCAAAATGAAGGGTGATGAAGCTGGTATCCTTATAGGACGCCACGGTGAGACGCTTGACGCGCTCCAGTATCTTTCAAACCTTGCTCTGAGCAACAAAATCGAGCAGACGGGCGAGGAATGCGAGAAGATAACCCTTGATATAGAGGGTTACAGAACACGCCGCGAGGAGACGCTTAAAAACCTTGCCAGAAGAACCGCGGATAAGGTTAAGAAGTACAGAAAGAACATAACGCTTGAGCCTATGACGCCTTACGAACGCCGTATAATCCATTCGGCGCTTCAGGGAGACAGCAAGGTTATGACGGCATCTATCGGATCCGACGAAAACCGCAGAGTAGTAGTTCACTACGTACCGAAGGCGGCACCGAAGAAGGAAGAAGTTAAAGAAGAAGCCGTAGAAGCAGCGGAAGAATAAGAAATTTATTAAAAGAAAAAAGAGCAGACACAGAAAAGTGTCTGCTTTTTATTTCGCTTCCGGGTAGCACCCGTAGGCGTATGGCGACGCGTACCAAGTTCAAACATACCGAACGTCGCTAAGGCTGAGGCTTTGCTAAAAAATTAAAATACTTGTAGGGGAGGATATTATCCTCCCGGAAGGTAGCACCCGAACATTATTCCTTCTCTTTTTTCACAAGAACGTATTCGGGATTTCTGATTAATATTCCTTCTTCGATAGGCAGAACCTCTACCTCTTTTCCCATACTAAAAAGCTTTCTCATATCCATAGGAACGCTCATTCTTCCCTCTTTATCTATCTGTTTTATTACTCCTATTCCCGATCTTTTCTTT
>JAZRDX010000141.1:0-1953 GCA_045660565.1 Eubacteriales bacterium | reverse complement strand
AGCAAAGAAAATCGTTCTTATGTTAAGCTACCCCTCCGACGAGGTTGGAAACCACCTTGCAAACTGGGATTTAATAGATGCCGCGGGAATAAACCCTTATTCCGACGTACTTTCTCTTGAACGCTACCGCGAGGTTTTCGGTGTTCAGAAGCTTGAGTTTACCGGCGTTGACTACGTTCAGTACTACTCCGACGTTATAAAGGAATGCGGAGCAGAGGTTGAGATAATCTTCGCAAACAACGCAAAGGCTATCCTCGACTACACCGACGTCGTTCTCACCTGCGATATACACACCAGAGCACGTTCCAAGAGACTTCTTAAGGAAGGCGGCGCCAAGATAGTTCTCGGACTTGACGATATTCTTACCTCCTCTGTAAACGGAAGCGGATACAATGAAAAATACGGACTTCTCGGCTCCAACAAATCTACCGAGACCTCCATTAAGCTCTTCCCCCGCGACTGTCAGCCCTTCGTTCTCGACGTCCAGGACCTCATAATGAAAGCAACCGGCAAGCACGTTGAGGTTATGATCTACGGAGACGGAGCATTCAAGGATCCCAAGGGTAAAATCTGGGAGCTTGCCGACCCGGTCGTTTCTCCCGCATTCACCGACGGACTTATCGGTACTCCGAACGAGCTTAAGCTTAAGTATCTTGCCGACAACGATTTCAAAAACCTCTCCGGCGAGGAGCTTAAAAAAGCGATCTCCGACAGCATAAAGGCTAAGGACGGAAGCAGCCTCGTAGGAAAGATGGCTGCTCAGGGAACCACCCCCCGTCAGCTTACCGACCTTATCGGTTCTCTCTGCGACCTCACGAGCGGCTCGGGAGACAAGGGAACTCCCGTTGTTCTCGTTCAGGGCTATTTCGACAACTATACAAACTAATTTTAAGTGAGGTTAATGCTTTATGGAAATAATTGTCAGACCGGAAACTATGAAAAGAATAACCACCGAGGCACTTGCAAACGAGTTTATCGACGAGCAGGTAAAAATTATAAGAGAGCAGGTGGGGGACAAAAAGGTTCTTCTCACGCTTTCGGGCGGAGTTGATTCCTCCGTTGTTGCGGCTCTCCTTATTAAGGCTATCGGCAAACAGCTTGTTTGCGTTCACGTAAACCACGGACTTATGCGTAAGGGTGAAAGCGAGCAGGTTATAGAAATATTTGGAAAAGCTCTTGACGCAAACCTTATATACATCGACGGCACCGACCGTTTTTTAAACAAGCTTGTGGACGTAAGCGATCCCGAGCAGAAGCGTAAGATAATCGGCGGAGAGTTTATAAACGTTTTCGCAGAGGAAGCCGGAAAGCCTGACGGCATCTCCTTCCTTGCTCAGGGAACCATTTACCCCGACATTATTGAAAGCAAGGGCGTTAAAGCGCACCACAACGTAGGCGGACTTCCCGAAGACATGAATTTTGAGCTTGTCGAGCCGCTTGCACTTCTCTACAAGGACGAAGTAAGAGTTGTCGGTGAGGCGCTCGGACTTCCCCACGCTATGGTTTACCGTCAGCCGTTCCCCGGACCGGGACTTGGCGTACGTTGTCTCGGCGCTATAACCCGCGACCGTCTCCATGCACTCCGTGAGGCAGACGCAATTCTCCGCGAGGAGTTTGACAACTGCGGTCTTGCCGAAAAGGTATGGCAGTACTTTATTGCCGTTCCGGACTTCAAGAGCGTTGGAGTAAGAGACGGAAAGCGTTACGAGGGTTGGCCGGCTATAATCCGCGCGGTTAACACGACCGACGCGATGAGCGCAACCATTGAAGAAATCCCCTACTCTGTTCTTCACAAGATCACCGACAGAATCACTCACGAGGTTGAAGGCATCAACCGTGTTCTTCTCGACCTTACCCCGAAGCCGATCGGAACGATCGAGTGGGAATAAGAGTTAGGAGCAAAAGACTTCTCTAAGCTCAAATCGGATTAATACCAAACAAAATAAACCGCAG
>JAZRDX010000140.1:0-2133 GCA_045660565.1 Eubacteriales bacterium | reverse complement strand
CCGTTAATAGCAACTTTTACCATTTTTGAATTCCTCCGTTGTTTTATATAAATTTTTATTTTAATTGCCGTTTCTTATTTTACACAAAATTTTCCTTTATTACAATAGCTTTCTTAAAAAGTTTTATTTTTTGTTACATTTAATACAAATAATTGAAATCACTTGAATATTCGCGTAAAAGATGCTATAATATAGTCAGAAAAAACGGAAGGGTAAATTATGGTAAAGGATTATACGTTTGATAAAGTAAGAATGAATTTCGGATACGGACTTGTAAAACTAAGTCCTGATATGAAAATAATAGATAAAAATTTAAAAGCGAATGCTGCTCGCGTTTTTCCGAGAAGAGGAGCAAGTGTTCTGAGCCTTACAGAGGACAGAGGAAAAAAGCTTTTCTCTCTTTCGCAAAGGGCCGGGGATAATGCCGTTATTTCTTTCAGCGACGGAATAAAGAGAGTTGAAGCGCTTGCAATCCGTGAGGAGAGCGGAGAAATACTGCTGCTGTTGCATCCGCTTATTACCTCTGTAACTCTTGGGAAAAACGGCAAAACATCTGTTGCATACGGTAAAAATATAATTGCAATAATTTACGGCGAGAATATTGAAAAGACGTATTCGATAGACGGAATTTTCCCGTTTTCTCACGTTTCGGTTAAACGCTTGACACTTGTAACAACAGCGGTAAATATGATATCCGAAAAGCTTGGTAAGATTAATTTCAAAAACAGCATCACCGTTAATTTTGACAGTATGCAGTCGTCGCTTTCGCTCGCGCTTGATTTTACGGCGGTAACGTATGCTCTTGCCGAAATTCTGTCTCTTGAAAACTCATTTTCGGACGGCAAAGGTTCTACCGTAACGTTTTCGTGTAGCGGCGGAACGTTTAACATAACGTTAAATGCGAGAATGAAGAAAGACGCGATTACCGAAGGAGAAATTTTCGGGAGACTTTTTTCAGATGCGCTTAAGCTGGTAGGTGTGGACGCAGAGGTGAAGTTTGGTACAACCGGATTTATTTCCGCAAAGGCGTCGGTGAAAACCGAGATTACGACAAGCTACGTAAGAGAGCCGGGTGTATATATCGAGGAATCGGTATACGGATACTTCGATTATGCTATGAATTATTACGGTTTCGGGGAAATTGAACAGTAAAATTCACTTAGCGTCTATTTTTATTTAATAATTTTGTTTTATAATATTAATGTACATCTATTCAGCAGAATAATCTCCCCGTTTATATCTTTAATTAGGGTAGAGCGGGCGAAAGGAATTTAATAATGATTAATTACGATTATATAGTTTGCGGAGCAGGTCTTGCGGGAGCTACTGCGGCAAGACTTCTTGCTGAAAAGGGAAATAAGGTTTTAATACTTGAAAGACTCCCTCACATCGGCGGCAGCGTTTATGACTCCACCGACGAAAGCGGTATACTTATTCATAACTACGGTCCGCATATTTTCCATACCAACAATAAAAAAGTATTTAATTTTCTGTCTCGCTTTACCGAGTGGAACGGGTACAGCCATAAGGTTGAGGCAAAGCTGCCGGAGTGTAACGTTCCCGTTCCGTTTAACCTTAAGTCGATAGAGCTTGTTTACGGCGCGGAAAAGACCGAGAAGCTTCTTTCTCTCGTTAAAGAGGAGTTTGGAACCGATACGGTTTCGGTAATGTCGCTCGTTGAAAGCAAAAACGCCGAGCTTTCAGCTCTCGGTAAGTTTGTTTACGACAATATTTTCTTATATTATACTGTTAAGCAGTGGGGAAAAAAGCCATCCGAGGTCGATCCGAGAACAACGTCGCGCGTTCCCGTAAGGCTTTCATACGACGACAGATATTTTACCGACGAATATCAGGGACTTCCGCTCGTAAGCTACACCTCTATGGTGGAAAATATGCTTAACCACGGTAATATAACCGTCGAGCTTGGTGTTGACGCGCTTGATAAAATTATTCTCAGCGGCGGTAATATATATTATGAAGGTGAAAAAACGAACGCAAAGGTGGTTTATACCGGTGAAACCGACCGTCTTTTCGGCTTTGTTTACGGACATCTTCCTTACCGAACGCTTGATTTTAAATTTGAAACGCATAACGTTTCGTCTTATCAGAGCGCGGCAACGGTAAACTACACGG
>JAZRDX010000139.1:0-1782 GCA_045660565.1 Eubacteriales bacterium | reverse complement strand
ATCTGCAGCATTGAAAAATTGTGTATCTCAACGAGCTTATAACAGTAAAGAAACGCATCCTGACCTATAGGAAGATTTCCATCCTTATCCTTTTCGTAATTGAAGCCGCTGGGTAAAGTAACGCTGACGATACGGGTCGCGTTTTTGAACGCACGCGGAGCGATGTACTTCACGTCTGCCGGAATCTCAAGACGGAGAACAAGCTCGCCGTCCGTATATACCTTCTGACCCATATAAATAGGGTTTGAGTAATCGTCGCCTATAAAATTAATACCGCACCAATTTGCAATGTCAGCAATCTCCACCTTGTCAAGCGATTCGCATCCGTTGAATGCCGAGGCACCGAACTGCTTAAGCTTACCGCCTGTAAAGCTGACCGCAGAAAGCCCCACGCATCCGTCGAACGCACAAGAGCCTACAGTGCTGAGATTTTTAGGGAATACTACTGCCTTAAGACTTGTGCAATCCTTAAACGCAAGGCTTCCGATATCCTCAAGCTCGCCGTCCTTGTCCATTTTAAGCTCGCCAAGATTCGTACATCTGTAAAAAACAGAATCGCCAATACGAACCACGGTCTTTGGAATTTCTATTCTTTTAAGAGATTTACAACGGGAGAACGCCTTGTCCATAATGACTCCAACGTTATCTCCTATATCTATATCGGTGAGAGCATCGCAGCCGTAAAGAACGCTGTTGGATATAACCCTTATACTTTTAGGAAAGCTGATGCTTTTAAGGGAATCGCACTCGTAAAAAGCAGCATTTCCGATTGATTCCACACCGCTCTCGGTCCAATCTATATATTCAAGGTCCTTGCAGTTTTTGAATGCGGCATAATTAACCTTTTTCACAGAAACGGGAATACTTACGCTCTTAAATCCTCTGCACCCCTTAAATCCGTCTTGAGAAATAGCCACAACAGGCTTCCCCTTGTAGCTTGCGGGAATTACCAGCACCTCGTCATATACGGATTTGTCCGCAGAAATATAATACCCGCCGTCCTCTTCGTTCCACTTATATACGAATTTACCGTCCGAGTATGTCCTATTTACTAAGCTACAGGATGAAAAGCATAGCAGCGTTACCACAAAAAGGGTGAGTGCTACCGCAAGAATAAAAGCCAATTTCTTTATTTTCATACTTTTTCCTTTTAAAAAATTATTTACAAGTACATTTATTATATCACTCAAATAGATGTTTGTCAAGCGTAAGAGAAAAAATGTCAAAAGAAATCGTCCATGCCTTTGGTAGGTTGAAGCTCGCCGCCGATATTATAAAACGGAAAAAGCTCTCACTCAAGGAATCGTGTCTCTCGATCGGATTTGTTAATGAAAACCGCTTTTGTGAATTTTTACCCCGAAAAAATGATTTAACCCCCATGCGTGTTAAGTTTTGATTATCCCCGCGAATAAATTCGTCCGTTTTTAAGCACAATAATGTAAATTATACTTTACATGAACAGGACGCGAAAATGCTTTTAACAAAAGACCGAAGCTTTTATAAATCCCTTGTCCTTTTAGCCGTTCCCATTGCACTGCAAAACCTAGTCACATTCCTCGTTGGACTTCTTGATAATGTAATGGTCGGAAGGCTTGGAGACGTAGTGATTTCGGGCGTTTACATGGGAAATCAGATACAAACGCTTCTTCAAATCTTCTCCGGCGGTATAGAAGGGGCAATCCTGGTTCTCGCAGCACAGTATTGGGGTAAGAGAGATACGGACAGCATAAAGAAAATAGTTACAGTAGGCTTGCGCTTCACTCTCGTGTTCGGAGCGCTCAT
>JAZRDX010000138.1:0-31891 GCA_045660565.1 Eubacteriales bacterium | reverse complement strand
CGCCGCCGAAGTACTTTTCCAGCGTCTCGTCAAATATCAGACCGAGCACAGCGGAGGGGATACAGGCGATAGCAACCTTAAGCCACATCGAAAGAACGTCCTTTTTGACGTATATCTTTTCATTTTTTCCGAGCGGTATCATTTTCTTGTGGAACATTACAACGACGGCGAGTATCGCGCCGAGCTGAATTACCACAAAAAACATTTCCTTGAAGCCTTCGGTTGCTTTAAGCGGTAAAAAGGCATCGAACAGCAGCATGTGTCCTGTGCTGCTTACGGGCAGCCATTCGGTTATACCCTCAATAATGCCTATTAAAATTATTTTAAGCAGTTCGATTAAGGTGATATTTTCCATTACTTGCTTCCTTTAAAAACATTTTTACAAGCGTATGCGAGTATTCTTTTCTGTATGCGCCCTTTAAAGATAAAAATTATGAGCTATTTGATAAATGCTTTATTGCCTTAATTTTATATACCGAAAAATTTACGAAGCTCGGAAAATCCTCCGTTAGGTAAGCGGGATATATCCTCGCCTTTCTTGTTAATAAGGCAGTCGGTAAGAAGAAAAAACTTTATTCCGAGCTTTTCAGCCGCAACGTCCTCGACGGCGTCGTTTCCTACCATAACGCAGTTTTCGGCGTTGATACCGTATGTATCGAGTATGCTTTTATAATATTCGGGGTTAGGCTTGCAGTAACGGGAGTTTTCGTAAGTGGTGAAAAATTCAAAATCTTCGGGAGAAAAGCCTGCCCAGCGGATTCTCGCTTTCGTGGCAACTGCGGGAAATATCGGATTTGTCGCAAGACCTACGCGGTAGTTCTTTTTCTTTAAGTCGTCAACAAGCGTTTTTGCCTCGGGGTTATATCCGCAAACCTCCTTTACCTTATCAAAATCGGTTTGATAGAACCTATCGAAAATAGGAAGATGTTCTTTTACCCCTTCGCCGAATATCTGATAGAATTTATCCCAGAAGGCTTCCTCGTTCGTACGGCTTCCGTCGTTTTTGACCATACTACCGGTGCCTGACCATATGGCGCTGACAAGCTCTTCCGGATTATAGCCGTATGGCATAAGCGTTCCCGCAAGTCCTTTAAAATATGCCTTTGTAAAGACCTCCTGATCCATCGGCAGAAGTGTGCCGTCGAGGTCGAATAAAACCCATTTATCCAAGGTGATTTTCTCCGTTTTTCTGTGAATTTCGTAAGGCTCTTCCGTATTTGCCGCGGATTATGGCTGCCAAGGCAAACTGCCGAAATTTTTCTCAGAGCCGTGCTGTGCCGTTAAAAAGGCGCAGTACATAAAAGCATTATACCATAGCAGTAACTAAAAATCAACCTTTTTTATGTTTTTTAATTAAAAATAATTATTGTCGAAAAGTTAAATTTTTGCGTTAACGTAGGGGGACGGGTAGGGTTTTTGGGGAATAATAAAAAAATTAAGGGACTCGGACGATAACCGATACGTGATTGACGATTTCAAGGCTCTTGACAAGCATAGTAGAGCGAAGCTTTTCTCAGACCTGTAATAATAAAACAAAGCCTCTGTGTTTCCGGAAGGAAGCGCAGAGGCTTTTGTTATATAGTTTTTTTGGACTGTCAAATACGATTACTCGGAGCGGAGCGCCTCGACCGGGTCCTTCTTCGCGGCAAGTCCGGAAGGAATAAGTCCCGCGATAAGGGTAAGAAGCATACTGATTGCAACGAGTATCAGGCTCGCTACCAGCGGCAGAGAAGCGCTTATATTGGTCATACCCGAAACGGCGTGAATTATCGCGTTTATCGGCAGGCATAGTAGGAGTGTGAATATAATACCGATAGCTCCCGCGGTAAAGCCTATGATAAGAGTTTCCGCGTTGAATACACGGGAAATATCCTTCTTTGACGCGCCGATTGAACGGAGTATTCCTATCTCCTTGGTACGTTCAAGCACCGAGATATAGGTTATAATTCCTATCATTATAGAGGAAACAACCAGAGAAATGGAAACGAATGCTACGAGAACGTAGGTTATCGCGTTTATAATGGTGGTAACCGAGGACATCATAATAGCCATAATGTCGGTATAGACTATTTCGTCCTCCTCGGCAAGTCCTTCCTGAGCGTTATAATCCTTAATGATTCCGACGAGCCTTTCCTTAGCCTCAAAGTTTACGGGATAAATGTTTATTATTTTGAGAGAATCCTCGCTCATTGACGAGCCGATAGAAACAAGGTTTTCGTCGTAGGTGCTATCCGATTTCTGCATGTGGTTTGCGTAAAGAGCGGCATACTCGGCAGGGGTGTTTGTCTTTGCGTTCTCTCTGTAAGCATCAAAGAGTGCGGCTATCGCCTCGTTTTTGAAATCCGCATCGGAGTCAAGGCGAATATTATAATATTGCTTTAAAAGCTCATCATCGCTCATTCCGCCGACAAAGGACATAGTTCCGAAATCAAAGGTGCCCATAACGTATTCTGTAAGTGCCTTTCCAAGGGAAGAGGTTGGGTCCGTGATTCCGTTTGCCGCAAAGAGGCTCTGGATAATAAACGTCTGTATTTCTGTTTTTTTACTGCTATCTGTAAGATCTATGCTTGCAATAAAGCTCAGGAAATGCGGCGCCGTGGGGGCCTTTATCTCACTGTCGATATTCTGTGTCTCAACCATAGCGTATACCGATTTAAAGGTCATCTCGGTCATGCTGTCGAAGGCGCGCTCAAGCTTTTCGTCGGTGTCATACATGGTGGATATAAGACCGTTGTAGCTTGCGTAAGCCTTTGAGTTTTCAACCGTATCGGGGTTTCCGTCGTCCGGCTTTAACGGGATTCCGTCAAGCTCAAACATAGCGGTAAATGTGGGAACCATTTTCTTGTATGCGTCAAGCACCTGAGCCTTGTCGGTTTTATCCGTTACTCCGAGCTGCGCAAGGTATTCGTCAGAAAGCATATCGGTTGCGAGAAGTATTGCCGCGACGGCTTCGTTTGCGCTGGTTCCGTATTCAAGCGAGCCGTTCTTACTGTTGAAGCCGTAAAGGTCGATAAGGAACTGCTTGCGCTTTTCGGGGGTGTTTACAGTCTCCTTTATCTTCGCAAGATAGCCCTTCATCTCCTCAGCGGTGATTTCGGTGCGTATCTTAAAGAAAGTGTCTGCCTTTTCCTGCGCGCTGAGCGTGCTGAAATATGCTTCGAGCTTTTCTATCTTCTGCTCGTCGGTCAGAGTCTCGGCATCCTCGATTTTGAAGCGCAGACCGGTGAACACGTCGTGTAAGGGATAAGAAATCTGCTGCTTTACTATCTCGCTATCGTTTATTTTTTTGAGAACCTCGTTTGTGAGCGCAGAGGTATAGGCTACCGAGCCGCTGATTGAGGTAGAGGTGGCGTCCTCGTTTGGAGTAATAACACCGACTATCTTAAGATTCATTCCGCTCTCGCGCAGAGCGCCCGCCTCAAAGCCCTCGCTGTCGCGCTTGTCGCTCCATATGGGGAGAGCTGCTCCGTCAACCTCGTAGGTCTTGCCTGTCTTTTCGTAAAAATCCGAGTTGTAGGCAAGGAAAAGGTCAAGGTCGTAGAAATCCTGATAGGAGAACTGCATTCCGTTTGTTTTTGCTTCGTATTTCTCACCCATCATCATTGACGCCATCATCGCTGCCATATCGTCGGGATTAAGAACTCCGAGCATATAAAGAGTAATGTTGGAAACGGTGTTGTTTTTGTTGACGACAAGAACTATCTCATTTGCCGCCTCGGGCCATCTTCCGTCAACCACGTCGTACTGGGAATATACAGAGTCGCTTATCAGCTCTCCGTCTCGTCCGGGCATTATTTCTGAGAAGATGCTTATGCCCTCGGTTATCATCGAAAGTCCGCTGTATTGGCTGGAAAAATCCGAAAGTACGTTGGAGGGGTTAACCTGAACAAGACCTTTATCTCCGTAGTCGGAATTTGCGTTGTATATCTGGAGGTCCATATTGTAGGAGTACTGAACTGAAAGAATATCGTCCTTAAATTCGTCCTTACGCGATTCGAAATACTTATTGAACGCGGTAAGGTTGTTGGACTGCATGGTTACCATTGCGGAAACCATTTCGCTTATCGAGTCGTCAACGTATATTTTATTCGGATCGCGGCTCGCTATCTCCTCATCGCTTGTTCCGACCATAGCCGAAAGCATAGCAGAGTAATCGGAGTTTTGCTGGGTTATAGAGATAGGATAAGACGTGAGGGTGTCCTCCTGAACGCCGGCTATAAAGACGTTTACGCCGTTCGAAAGAGCAAGGATAAGCGCTATACCTATTATACCTATACTGCCCGCAAACGAGGTCATAAAGGTTCTGGTTTTCTTTGTTAAAAGGTTGTTGAAGGAAAGGCTTATTGCCGTGAAGAACGACATTGAAGGACGCTTGAACTTTTTCTTTTTAGCCGCCCTTTTTGCTTTTTCGTCCGTTTCCGTCTCGGTTGAAACAGCACCTTCAAGCAGTGCCTCCTTTTCCGCCTCGGCTTCAAGGAGAGCTTCTGTATCGGCCTCCGCTTCCTCCGTCGAATAGGGGTTAGAATCTCCTATGACCTTTCCGTCCTTAAGTCTTATTATTCTGTCGGAATACTCATCTGCAAGCTCGGGGTTGTGCGTTACCATTATAATAAGCTTATCCTTCGAGATTTCGCGCAGAATATCCATTATCTGAACCGATGTGTCGGTGTCAAGCGCACCGGTCGGCTCGTCGGCAAGAAGTATCTCGGGATCGTTTACAAGCGCTCGCGCTATGGCAACTCTCTGCATCTGACCGCCCGACATCTGGCTCGGCTTTTTGTAGAGCTGGTCTCCAAGTCCTACCTTTATAAGCACCTCCTCGGCGCGCTTTCTGCGCTCCGCCTTGGAAACACCCGAAAGGGTAAGCGCAAGCTCAACGTTTGAAATTACCGTCTGGTGAGGGATAAGGTTATAGCTCTGGAAAACAAAGCCTATCGAATGGTTGCGGTAGGTATCCCAGTCGCCGTCCTTATAGTCCTTTGTGGAAACACCTTTAATGGAAATATCTCCACTTGTGTATCTGTCAAGACCGCCTACGATGTTAAGAAGAGTTGTTTTTCCGCAGCCCGAATGTCCGAGAATGGATACGAATTCGTTTTTACGGAACGCGACGGTAACGTCGTCAAGCGCGCGGACGTTGGTATCTCCGCTTACGTAATCCTTTACAATATTTTTGAGTATGAGCAATTTTTTAACCTCTGTTTCTATCGAATTTTCCTGATAAAGTCAAAGGGAATATACGCAGAATTTATATTTTAAATTAATGGCGTAACGTCCCATATTATATCCTACTGTAACATTATACAGTGTTATTTTAAACGGCTGATAAATGACTTCAATTTCTTAAATTAATATTTGTTTAATTTTTTATAAACGTAAGGGCTGTGTCGATAAAAATACACAAAAAAAGTCAAAATTCGTTTTTGTTTTTAAAACGCATTGACACCGTGCGCGGAAAGGTGTATAATAAACGCAGGCGAGTTCTTATCTTCATAAATTTGTAGCATAGTATTATGTTTACACGGAAAGGGGAATTTTATGTTTTATAAAGCACTTGAAAAAACACTTGAAAAATATCCCGAAACAAAATGGGACGCAGGTCTTATCCGAATAGGCAGAGGTCATACTAACGAGGCTAATATTCACGAGACGTGCCACTGCGGAAGGCTGTCCGCAGCGTGGTACAGTGCGCTTGCGCTCGGAGAAAGGCTTGACGAAGCTAAGGGGCTTGAAACTCTCCTTGCGCTTGAAGCGCTTCAGAATAAGGACGAAGCATCTCCAAGGTACGGCTGCTCAAGGTGGTACCCGGAAGAGACAAGAATAAACGATACCAATGCGGCGTTTTTTATACAGCTTCCGCTGCTTACCGTTATGCTTTTTGACAGGCAGCGTATCCCCGAAAGCCACGCGGAGGTAATTAACCGTATGTTCGGCAGAGCTGTTCACTGGTATTCGAAGGAGCTTGAAAACCCGATTTACTATTACTCCAACAAAATCCTTTCCGACGGAGCTATGCTTCTCGGTATCGCTAAAATAAACGGCGACAAGAAGGCATTTGATAACGCGCTTACATTTTTTGAAAGGTGGCTCGACTATACCGAAAAAGACGGCTGGGGTTGGGGCGAAAATATGAGCGCCGGATATAATAACGTGATTTTTGCCGCCTTTAAGACCGCCCTGCTTTCGCTTGGAGACAGCGAAAGAGAGAAGAACGTAGGCAGTAGGATTCAGGGCGTAATAGATGAGCAGAAGGCACTGTTTAAGTACTTTAAAGGATATGAATTTTCACCGGCTATAAGAAACTACAATTTTGACGGCAAAAGCAGAAGAAAAACTCTCGTAAGCCAGATAGCGGGACTTGGTTCAAGCGTAAACACACTTGCAAACACCTACTTCTGGGAGTTTATAACCTTTGCTTACCTGTTTAAAGACGAATTTAAGGAGGAAGCCGACGTGCTTCCCGATAAAGAGATGGATATACGGCTGACCAGAGTGTTCAGAGACGCCGTGGGTTATTCCTGCGTTATGAGAAACGGAAGCATAGGCTCGTTTAATAAATTCCCGGTCATAAACGGCTCATACGAGCATAAAACGTGGGGGCTCGGTTGGCAGAGTATGCCCGTTAACTTTGTTATATATAACGGTGAGGTCGGTTATCTTCGCAGAATAGTGCGTAACGCAAATGAAACCGCGTACCATCCGAAGCACGCGTTTCTTTCCCCGTGTCTTTTCTCCGATGCTCCGTACCCGGAGGTGCTTACAAGAGCAAAGCAGGAGAAAAACGTCGTTATCGCAAAGAGAAGTATAGAAAAAATAAACAACGTGGTCGGAGAGCTTTCCGACGAGCTGCTCGTGCCGTCCTTCAGCGGAAAAACGGAAAAGCTTACCGTAGGCGGCAGAGATTGGGTAGCTATAAGCTATGAGAGTGCTACCGTTTTCGTTTCTGCCACTAAGGGAATAGTTTGTCCCGACGGCGCTACATCTATGAACGATGGCGTGGCGCGTACGTCGGTACCGCTTGAAATAACCTGCGAAAAGGATCTGTCGATTAAACAGACCGCGTTTATAAGCGACGAGCCGATAAGATTCAGCGGGGAGAGGGTTGAGCTTGGCTGGATAATGATATACGAGGACAGAAAAATCGAGAACGCAGAAGAATATCTTAAAACCTTGTCAGTTAGTGAGAAAAGCTACACAAACGGCTTTGAGCCGCGTACCCCCTCTTATTATCTGCACGGTATCACCGTACAAAGGGAGGACGAGGTGCTTATAGACTACACCTACGATCCTTACATTTAATTTAAAAACGAAAAATAAAGCAAAGCGGTTGCTTAATACCTTTTCGGTAAAAAGCAACCGCTTTATTTTGCCTCTGATTATTTCTTGTTGTATCTCTCTATCTGCTCGAATGAGTATTCAAGAGCCTCGAACATTCCGTTTTTAAACTCGTTTGCTCTGAGAACCTCGTTGCCGGCAGCGGTGGATTTTATGGTAACCATTATCGGTCCCGCAGCATCTCCCGCAAGCATTATCATTTCGGCAAAAGCCTTTTTATTAAGATCTCCGTAAGCTAACGCGTTGTTTTCGCATAAAACAACGGGGTGTCCTTTATAAACTACGTAGTTTGTTATTTTACCGTTTGCCATATCAGTATTCCTTTCGTGTGCAGCAGCTTATCGAACAGCCGCTAAAAAATATCTTGTAATTATTTTACATTAATTTTGAAATTAATTCTACCCCAAATTGTAAATTTTATTGGGCGGTCTTTTCTGCTCTGACTTTAGTTCTAAAAACTGTTTTTGGGCATAAAATGGTATAGCCTTAAAAAACAAGAGGGAAAAAATTAAAAACAGAAAGGAAAAAGTAAAAATGAACAGATATTTGCCCGAGGGAAGCCTCATAGCTACTCGCGAAAACAGAGAATACGTTACGTCGGAAGCCGGTCTTGAAAGAGCTTTGGCGGAGGGGAAAATACTTGAAGGTATGGCGGTAAGCTGCGATAGGGAGCTAAACATAACCGTTGACCTTTACGGAATAAAGGGGATTATACCAAAAAACGAGGCGCTTTACTCCGAAGAAGGACTTAAGGATATAGCCGTTATAACAAGAGTGGGAAAGGCGGTAGCTTTTAAGGTTATAGGAATGGAAAGAGACGGAGAGGGTAACGTAAGAGCGGTGCTTTCCAGACGTGCGGCACAGATTGAGTGTATGCAAAAATACGTAATGAAGCTGACCGAAGGGGATATAATAGATGCGAGAGTAACCCACCTTGAACAGTTCGGAGCATTCGTTGACGTCGGCTGCGGAATAATCTCGCTACTCTGTATAGACTGTATTTCCGTATCAAGAATATCTCACCCAAAAAACAGATTCAGTGTCGGAATGCCGATAAAAGCCGTGGTCAAAAGCATTGACAGAGAAACCGGAAGGCTGTACGTAACTCATAAGGAGCTGCTCGGTACGTGGAAGGAGAACGCGCAGCGGTTTCATATAGGACAGACGGTTTCCGGTATAGTAAGGTCAATAGAGGAGTACGGTGTTTTTATAGAGCTTACGCCTAACCTTGCGGGGCTTGGAGAGCTTTCCGAGGATATTAGTGTCGGAGACACCGTTGCAGTATACATAAAAAATATTATACCCGAAAGAATGAAGATAAAGCTTGTTATAATTGATGTCGGTAAGAGCGATGGTTCTTTACCCGGATTTGATTATTTTATAGATGAAAGCGAGCATATCGACCGCTGGGTGTATTCGCCCGAGGAAAGCAAACGGGTTGTAGAAACGGTATTCGGGGAAGAATAACCGTATAATATGAAAAACGGACTGCATCCGTCTTTGGGCGGAAACAGTCCGTTTTTAACGTATTAAATTTCTCTTCCTCGGCTTTTCTGATAGCGTTCAATATCGCGGTCAGCCTGCTTTTTCGCGGCGTCATCGCGCTTGTCGTACAGCTTTTTACCCTTGCAGAGACCAAGCTCAAGCTTTACGTGGGAGCCGCTGAAATAAAGAGATAACGGTACGAGCGTATACCCCTGCTGTCCTACAAGTCCCTTAAGCTTCATAATTTCTCTTTTATGCATAAGGAGCTTTCGGTCGCGCATCGGCTCTCTGTTGAAGATGTTGCCTTTTTCGTAGGGGCTTATGTGTATTCCCGTTGCGAAAATCTCACCGTTATCTATAACGCAGTATGAGTCTTTGAGATTAACCTGTCCTGCGCGAAGACTTTTGACCTCGGTGCCGAAAAGAGCTATACCCGTCTCATAGGTTTCGTCAACGAAAAAATCGTGGTATGCCTTGCGGTTCTGAGCTATTATTTTTTTTCCTAACTTGTTTTCTGCCATTTCTTTTCTCCGAATGAAGTTAAAGTAACTTTTGTGTTCTGTACTGTGCTTATTTAAAAACGCTCGGCAGAGGCTACGATTTATGCCTGCGGAACGTGGACAGAGGCTTTTTCCGTCTTAAGCGTGTAGCTTCCGCTTGCGCTTTCACAGCCTACGGCAAGAACGTATATATAGCCGCCCTCAAGAGTAACGCTTTCGGTTTTGTTTGCCGAAAAACGCGCCACCTCGTGAACGTAAGCATCTTCAATTATATTTGTGCCTATATCGTTTTCCTTTACTCTGTAATTTTCATCTATGCGAAGTATTCTTGCTTCAAGATTTCCTTCCGTTATTTCGGAGGAGAAGATAAACGTCAGAGCTATATCGGTCTTTTTTGCGTAGGTGAGGTCATAGTGATTGAAGTTTTTGAAACTTACGCTGTAATTTACCGTCTCGCTGCCGGAAAAATCGTTGGGGTAAAATCCTTTGGAGTTATTATATTTTACCGTGGTATTATAGCTAAGCGCAAACGACATATCCGAGTCAAAGAAATTATATCCGTATACGTTATCGTAAACGCCTATAAATTCCGAAAAGTTAAGCGTTTGCAGAGACGTGTCCTCACCGTTTGTGTCTTTGAGTACAATGTTTTCCATCATATCGTTGTAAAGAGTTACCGCCTGCCCTCCGGAGGTATATCCGGAAATGATAGCTATTATGAGACCTACTATGCCTATTATCCATATCCACAAGGGGAGACGCGATGAGGGCTTTTTTTCTTCGTTAAAACCGTTATTAAAGTAGCTGTTCATGTATATCGCTTTCTTATCAGTTTTCTTTTTTCGTTATTTTTTCAATACTGCCGTCGGGGCGCTGAATAGAAGTGTTGTCAAGTATTCCGAGAAGTCCGCGGCGAAAGTCCTCTCTGTATTCGTCGCGCAAAGCCTTCTGTTCGGTAAGCTCCTCCGCGGAAAGAGGTTCTTTTTTTGATTTTCTTGCGAGAAAGTTAAGTCTGTCAAGCTTTTTCTGTTCCAATTTAAAAATTCCTTTCGGGTTTAGTACAATGTTATTATACTGTAATAAAGATGTTATGTCAAGATGAAAAAGGTAATATTTATTAAAGTTTGTTAAATTTGCCTACAAAATAATAGCGCGGAAATATTGATAAATTTTGGAAAATATGTTATAATTATCATGTTATCGTAAAATAAAATCGGATTTTGCTGAATTATAAAACCGTGTAAAACGGCTGAGAGGGGATGTATGAAAATGGATAATAATCAGGAAATCTTAGAAAAAAAGGAAAATAGGATTCTTTCGTTTCTAAAAAGAAAGAACGTTGAAATTTCCGCAAAGCGCTACGGTATAGACGCTCTCGGAGCAATGGCGCTCGGTCTCTTTGCCTCGCTTCTTATCGGTACTATACTTAAAGCCATCGGAATGATTCCGGGACTTGATATATTTAAAGAGCTTGGCGGATACGCGCAGGCTGTTGCTGGTCCCGCTATGGCAGTCGCTATCGCGTTCGCGCTTAAGGCTCCGCCGCTGGTTATGTACTCAGCTCTTATGGTCGGACATGCCGCAAACGCTCTCGGTGGCGCGGGAGGACCTCTTGCCGTTCTTTTCATAACCATAATTGCCGTTGAGTTCGGTAAGATAGTATCTAAAGAAACTAAGGTTGATATACTCGTAACTCCCTTTGTAACGGTCGTAGTCGGCGGACTTCTTGCTAAGCTTATCGCTCCCGGTATCGGAGTTATCGTCGGATACCTCAGCAACTTTATCGGCTGGGCAACCACACAGCAGCCCTTTATAATGGGTGTTATCGTTTCCGTTATCATTGGCGTTGCGCTTACACTTCCGATAAGCTCCGCAGCTATATGCGCCGCTCTCGGGCTTAGCGGTATGGCTGTATATAACGCCGCGGGCGAGCTTCTTGCGCGCGATTATAACGGGCTCGCGCTCGCAGGAGGCGCGGCTATTGCAGGTTGCTGCGCACACATGGTAGGCTTTGCGGTAATGAGCTTTAAAGAAAACGGAGTCGGCGGACTTGTTTCTCAGGGTGTAGGAACAAGTATGCTCCAGATGCCGAATCTTGTAAAAAATCCGCGTCTTTGGATACCCCCTGTAATCGTTTCCGCTGTTACGGGACCTCTTGCAACCTGCGTTTTTAAAATGAGAATGTACGACGTTGCGATAAATTCCGGTATGGGTACCTGCGGACTTCTCGGCCCTATCGGTATTATTCTCGGTTGGTTCGGCGGACAGTACCCCGACACGGTAACCGCCCTCGACTGGGTTGGTCTTATACTCGTTTGCTTCGTTATCCCGGCTGTTCTTACTCCCGTTATCGGTGCGGTTCTGAGAAGAGTGGGCTGGATAATGGAAAACGACTTAAAGCTTGACTGATTTTTAAATATAAAGTATAAAATTTCAGTTGCAGTAAAAAATAAATAAAAAATAAAACTTATGGAGAAATTATGGTTATAACTGAAAAAAGAAAGGTTGTTGTTGTCGGATGCGGATTTGTAGGAATGAGCTATGCCTACGCTATGGTAAACCGCGGAACATGCGACGAGCTTATACTGATTGACATTGACAAAAAACGCGCTGAGGGAGAGGCTATGGACTTAAATCACGGCCTTGCCTTTGCTTCAAACAATATGAAAATCAAGGCGGGCGATTACAGCGACTGCTTTGACGCGGATATAGTCGTTATATCCGCCGGAGTAGGACAAAAGCCCGGCGAGACGAGAATTTCCCTGCTTGAAAGAAACGCAAAAATCTTTGAGGGTATCGTAGAAGAAACGCTTCGCTCAGGCTTTAACGGAATATTCCTTGTTGCGACAAATCCCGTTGATATTATGACCAATATAGTAATGAAGCTTTCGGGATTCCCGAAAAATAAGGTTATAGGAACGGGAACGACGCTTGACACTGCGAGACTTCGCTTTGTTCTCGGTGATTATTTCGGAATAGATCCGCGAAACGTACACGCGTACGTAATAGGCGAGCACGGAGACAGCGAGTTCGTTCCGTGGTCTCAGGCGCTTATCACGACGAAACCGATAAGCACCGTGTGTCAGCAACACCCCGAACGCTTTGATTTCGAGGAAATCAAGAAGATAGGAGACGGGGTAAAGGATGCCGCGTACCGTATAATCGAGGCAAAGAAGGCAACCTATTACGGTATCGGTATGGCGCTTGTAAGAATAACCAAGGCGATCCTCGGAGACGAGCGCAGCGTGCTTACTGTTTCGTCTTATCTTAACGGTGAATACGGTATTAACGGTGTTTGTATCGGAGTTCCCTGTGTTGTCGGAAGAAACGGTGTAAGCGAAAGAATCGTGCTTTCCCTTTCGGATGATGAGCTGAAAAAGCTTCAAAGCTCAGCCGACTTTCTTATTAAGACAGCCGATGAGCTTGGACTTCCCGAAACTCCGCCGATAAAGCAGATGTAAATAATTTCGGATTCAAAAACTACGGTTAAAAAACTCCCGCATTTCTGTTTTGCAGAACGCGGGAGCTTTTATTTGATAATTTAAATATTAAAAGGTTGAAAATTAAACAAAGTAAATATTTAAACTCTATAAGGTCTGTTATTTTTTCAATTTTAAAACTTTATACGGTGTATGCCCTGTTATCAACCTGTAAGTTCGAATAAAATAAGATATACTGTTATATCCGCAGGCAGTCGCAGTTTCGCTAACCGAGTGTCCGTTTGCCAAAAGCATCTGTTCAGCCTTGCTGATTCTCGTTCGGTTTAAGTAGATTTTGAAGGTCATGCCCGTTACGCGTTTGAAGCTTCTTGAAAAATAGCTATAGCTCATTCTGTAGCTTTGTGCAAGCTCTTTTTCGTCTATGTCCTCAGCAAAGTGTTCGTGTACATAACGCATAATCTCGTATATCATGCGCGCGGTTCGATCACTTGATAACGGCTCGTTTGGTGCGTCTTGTCTGAGTATGGTCAATAAAAGCTCCATTGTCTTTAATTTTATCGCTACCTCGGAAGCGTATCCTTTTTGCTGAAATTCTTTGATCAGCTCTTCAAGCACGTGCCGGATTTTGCTTTCGTCAAGGTCTTTCTTAGTCCACCGGCTCCTACACCTACGAAAATCAGTCGGGACAAAAATTTCTGGTATTTGCATTTGACGGGTATGACAGTGCCAAAACTCGCGCGGTATTTTGCAGCTATTACCGTCAGCGACAGGTAAAGGAAGCTGTTGAATGGATGATAGGCTCACCTCTTAAAGCCTTCTGCGGAGGAAACCCCGGTGTTTATATAATGGAAAAGCAGGGGGACGGAGAGCTTGCGGTCGGTATCTGGAATTTCTCGCTCGATACCGTAGATGCCCCGATGATTTCTCTTGGAGAGAACTACAGGGAGGCGCGCTTTATAAACTGCACGGGAAGCCTTGATAAGGGAAAGGTTACACTGTCTAAGTTAGGCGCGTATGAATTTGCCGCCGTGGTGCTTCGCTAAAAGAGAGGCTTTGACGGTTAATCAAATATAAAAAGTCAGAAAGACATAATCGTCTTTCTGACTTTTTGTGTATAACGCAAATGTTATTTACCGTTTTTAAAAAACTGATAGTAGTTACACTTTATCATTCCGTTGTAAAGACGGCGTATTTTGTCAGCCTTTCTTCCGTAGTGCCGTTCAAAGCTTTCGTCCGACGTGAGAACGTAAATCTGCCAGCGGTCAAGAGCAGAGAAAGCCTTTCCCATGTCCGAGTAAAGCTTATGTGCCTGAAACGGGGTGAGCAGTCTTTCACCGTACGGCGGATTGCAAACGACCGAACCCTTCATACCGCCCTTGCCGATTTGAAGAGCGTCCTTGCAAAAGCATTTTATGTGTTTTTCCATACCCGCTCTCGCTATATTCTCGGTAGCCGTTTTAACCATTTTGGGATCTATATCCGATGCGTAAGAAACAAACGCGGTGTCGGTCTTGATAAGAGATTTTGCTTCCTCGCGCGCGTCCTTCCATACCTTTTCGTCAATATCGTAAAACTGTTCCGAAATAAATGAACGGTGAAGCCCCGGCGCCGTGTTTGTCATAATAAGGGCTGCTTCTATCGGAATGGTACCCGAGCCGCAGAACGGATCCCAAAATACAACGTCCTCTCTGGGGCGCGCGATTTTAACCATAGCGGCGGCAAGGGTTTCGCGTAGCGGCGCCTCGCCCGCGGCGGGACGGTATCCTCTTTTATGGAGAGGAGTGCCGCTGGTGTCTATCATAAGGGTAGCAACGTCGTTCATTATGAAAAACTCTATCTGATATTTTACGCCTTCCTCGCTTAAACGCTCGACACCGTACTCGTCGGCAAGACGTACAGCGACAGCCTTTTTGATTATCGACTGACAGTCGGGAATACTTGTCAGCTTTGAATGAACGGAATGGCCTTTGACGGGAAATGCGTCGTCTCTGCCTATCCAGTTTTCAAACGGAAGCGCGCGTGTTCCGTCAAAAAGAGCCGTAAAATCCTCAGCAGGGAAGCTTCCGAGCTTTATGAAAAGCCGTTCGGCAGAACGAAGCCAGATGTTGCATCTTGCAATAGCGGAGATGTCTCCTTCAAAGGTAACTCGCCCGTCTATCGTTTCAAGCCTTTTGTAACCGAGGGCATCTATTTCCTCGCCGACAAATTTTTCAAGTCCGAAAAGACAGGTTGCCACAAACTGATACGTCATTAATTTTGTTCCTTCCAAGTTAGTTTTTAAAGTGTATGCAAGGACGGTCTTATGCATGTATTAAAACCGTTTCGCGCGGCAGCGTCAGCGAATTATTTTGTAAATCAGACTGCGGTGTATTTTGATAGCCGCAGGCTTACAAAGCTCCTGACAACAGTAACACTTAATGCATTTGCTTTTGTCTATATGAGCCTTGCGGTTTTTGATAGTAATGATCTTTTGCGGGCAGGAGCGTGCGCACTCTCCGCAGCCTATACATTTGCTTTTTACGACTACGGGGCGCGGCTCCAAAAACGCGGGCAGATTGTTTAGAATGTGCTTTTTGTGGGTGTCCGGGAAAACGAAATCCTTTATAAGACAGCTTTCGGGACTTTCTCCGAGTACCGTAAGCTCTGAAATATCCTTTGGCATATATCCGCGTCTTTTTCCGTTTTCGATCATGGCGATGTCATTTCCTGCGCCTATAATGTGAGCGGCGAGAAGATCAAGCGCGAACGGGTTTTCCGAGGAGAGTAGACAGCCGATTTTTTTCGGATTTCCCGCAGAGGGGCCGTTACCGTCCATGCCTACTATCGCATCGCATATAGATATAACTCTCTTCGTTTTGCAGAGGTAAGAGGTGAGGTCTACCATAGCGGCGGCGAAATCCTCCTGCTTTGGAAAACGGGAGTGGTATTCAACCTTTAATGTACCGGGTATCGTTCCGAAAAGGTTTTTAACGGAAGCGGTCATAAGTGCCATGCTGTGTGATTTAAGCTTACAAAGGTTAACTATGCAGTCAGCCTCTAAAATCGGGTTTATTATGCAAAAATGGTTTGAACGCTCACCGCCCTCGGAGGTAACCTCGGTGTATGACGTGTCGTAGTTAAGAGGGAAGCCCGCGTCGGCAGCTGCCTGCTCCATACCCGAGGTCTTGTATATGCCCTTAAGCGCGCCCTGCGTGTATGGCCCACCGGGGCTTTCCGCGAGAAGCACATGCGCGCCTGCCTCGATAAATATTTTTGCCGCGGCGAAAACCACGTCGGGGTGGACGGTTGCGGCTCTTTCGGGGGAGAATTTCAAAAGAAGATTAGGCTTAAGTACAACCTTTTTTCCGTTAAATTCAGAAAGGTCTATGCCGAGAAGCTGAAGCTGCTCTTTGATTATTATGTAGAGCCTTTCGCGGTCATAGGTGTCGGCTTTTGAAAGTGCGACTTTATTGTTTTTGAAGAAATCGTTATTGATTTGCATACAATAAACCTCTTTTTTATAAATTTTTATCTTACATATTAATACTGTATCATAAACAAATAATAGTTTAAATAGATAAAGTGTAAACTTTTATTTTTGTTCTTGTTTTGTTAATTTTTATCCTTTAAAATTAAAGTATAACTGCTGACGAAAGGACTTTTTTTAATGAACAGTTATTACGGGAAAACCTCGTCTCTGCTTTCAAAGCTTTTTATACATCAATTCGGTCTTACCGTTTTCGGAGTGCTTTTATACAGTGCCGCTACGGTATCGGGAAACAAGTCTCTCGTTATCGCGTTCAGCGTGTTTTCCGTCCTTTTCTACCTTTTCCTTTTGTACGTTTTAATGTGGGAAACGGGCGCGTCCGATAAAATACGTATCGACGGCGGAAGAATGAAAAATGACGTTTTAAAGGGGCTTAAGGTTACCCTGCTTGCGAATATACCGAACTATATTTTCGCCGTTGCTTCTACCGTTGGGTATCTTTTTATAAACAAAAGTATCGTAGACGCAAACGGAAAATTCACCTCTCCCGAGTGGGCGATAAACGTATACGCAATATCCCATACGGTAGGATTTTATTTAAATTCAATGTATGCCGGAATTGCCGACGGACTTGGAATTTCTACAGCGCCATACCTGCTTTTTATCATTACCGTACCTTCGCTTATAGTTTGCGGAGTTGCGTACTGGCTCGGAACAAAGGAGCTTTTCGGTCTCCCGTCGTCGGGACCTAAGAGAGGCTAAGTAACTTGCTTTATCATCTTGCTTAATAAGTAAACGGTGTGCCGCGCGTAAAGTAAGGCGCATTTGAAACCCACGTATTGCAAATACAAAAATCACTTAAATAAAAACGTTCTTTTTCAGATGGGAAAGGAATATTCTTTAGTGTAATATTCTTTCTGAAAGGAACGGTTATAATGAAAAATGAAGCACTGAAAACCGCAATGTTATTTTTGCTTATTGCTCTTGCCGTAAGCGTTGCGGTTTTCGCTATTTTTGCCACGCTGTCTGCCGCGGATAAGCCGATAGACGCCGTCAGTACCGAGCCTATGCCGATAGTAGTTATAGACGCGGGACACGGAGGACGGGATGGAGGTGCTGTCGGAAACGACGGAACACTTGAAAAGGAGCTTAATCTTCAGATAGCAAACGTTCTTGCCGAGCTGTTACGTGTTTCGGGGTATAACGTTGTTATGACAAGAACGGAGGACGTAATGCTGACAACCGAGGACGGTGGAGGCAGCAGTAAGCTTCAGGACTTAAAAAAGCGGCTTATGATAGCGTCGTCTTACCCCGACTCTGTTACCGTCAGCATACACTGTAATAAATTCCCGTCCGAAAGCTGTAAAGGACTTCAGGTTTATTATTCGGATGACGAAAAGGCTATGGAGCTTGCAAACGGCATACAGGGTAGCGTAAAAACGCTTATTCAGCCGGAAAATCACCGCGCGGTAAAGAAGACGGATTCCTCTATTTATCTTCTCTCAAGAGCTAAAACTCCGTCGGTGCTCGTGGAATGCGGATTTCTCTCAAATGCGGAGGAGCTTGAAAATCTGAAAAACCCCGAATACCAAAAAGCGCTCGCCCTTGCTATACTTAAAGGAATAACCGCGTGTTACTGACCTTGTCGGTGTGGGCAGCATGTTTCTGGATTTTCAGCTCGGTATTTTATAAAGCTTAGTGGCAGCATTTATCTTTTAACTTGAAATTTTAAAACGGTCGTAAAAAGAAAGGAAAGCTATGAAAGGCGAAAAAACAATGTACGTCTGCTCCGAATGCGGATATAAAAACGCGAAATGGTACGGAAAATGCCCCTCGTGTAACGCTTTTAATACCTTTGAGGAGATTTCGGTAGTACCCGAAACGCCAAAAAGGAACGCGTTTTCTCCCGATACCTTCCGCCAGAAATCGGCAAAGCTTGACAGTCTTTCCATTCCCGAATACATAAGAATGGGAAGCGGAATGAGTGAATTTGATCGCGTTCTCGGCGGTGGCATAGTCAGCGGCTCCGCCGTCCTTCTTTCGGGTGAGCCGGGTATCGGAAAATCAACCCTTCTTATGCAGCTTTGCGGTACAATCGGTAATAAAGAACGGATACTTTACGTTTCGGGTGAGGAATCCGCATCCCAGCTTAAGCTCCGCGCAAAGCGTCTTGGGGTTAGCGCAACCGAGCTGTACGTTTTAAACGAAACGAGTGCCGCAAATATACTTGCCGAAATAGACGATATACACCCGTCCGTGGTTATAATCGACTCCATTCAGACCGTTTTCAGCGACGTATCACAGTCCTCGCCGGGAAGCGTTACGCAGGTAAGGGAAGCGTCTATGCTGTTTATCAATAAGGCAAAGACGGAGGGCTTTTCGGTCATACTTGTCGGACACGTCAACAAGGAGGGCGGCATAGCGGGACCAAAGGTGCTTGAACACATGGTTGATGCAGTTCTTTACTTTGAGGGTGAAAAGCAACACGCGTACCGTATAATCAGAGCGGTTAAAAACCGTTTTGGCTCCACTAACGAAATAGGTGTTTTTGAAATGACGGGAAAGGGACTTATAGAGGTTCCGAGCCCGTCGGAGGCGATGCTTAAGGAGAGACCGAAAAACGTTTCGGGCAGCTGCGCCGTTTGTATAATGGAGGGAACCCGTCCTATAATAACCGAGATTCAGGCTCTTGTTTCACCTACCGTTTATCCCGCTCCGAAGCGTACGGCTAACGGCTTTGACCATAACCGCTTCTGCCTGCTTTTAGCGGTGCTTGAAAAGCGGCTTGGACTTCATTTTTCACAGTACGACGTCTATCTTAACGTAACGGGCGGTCTTTATCTCAGCGAGCCTGCGGCTGACCTTGCGGTTTGTCTTGCGCTGATTTCGGGTATACTTGACAGAGTGATTCCGGACGACCTTATCGCCTTTGGAGAGGTTGGTCTTTCGGGAGAATGCCGCAGTGTTCCGATAACCGAGCAGAGGGTAAACGAGGCAAAGCGTCTCGGATTTAACAGAATAATGCTTCCGGGCAGAAGCGTACCGAAGGACGGAGAAAACGGCGAGCTTATAGGGGTTAAAAAGCTGTTTGACGCAATAAGAACCAAAGACCTCTTTTTGCCGAAGGAAAAAGAGGAAAGCGCGGATAAGTAAAGCGGCGTTTTTATGCAACGGTGAGAGAGGTGCGCTTATTTTGGTACCTGTATCGTTCATAGCCCTTTAAAATAAAAAATATTAAAAATAAAAAAGTAGTAACCTATTGACAAATAAAAAAACGGTGGTATAATATATCTTATAAAAAAGAAGAGTAAAGACGTGAGCGTAAAGTGTCGGCGGAACGGGGAGTTGTCTGCCGAACGAAGGGTTATCCTGCGGTTCCCGTCTTGCATCCCGCTTCATTTGCACGGATAATAAATGAGAAAGTTTTGATTTCTCCTTTTCCTTGCTGTGAATTACACGGGAAAAGGAGGTTTTTTATGCAAAAAAATAATTTACGGCGCTTTGACACGGTAACAGTTACCGTTGCCGCGATGCTTACCGCTATAAGTATCGTTATAGGTATATTCTGCAAAAACTTTTTAAACTTCGGCGGAGGGCTTTTCAGGGTAACCTTTGAAAACCTGCCGATAATTTTGTCCGGTATTATGTACGGCCCGGTTGTCGGCGGAATGGTAGGGGTGGCGACCGATCTTGTAAGCTATCTGCTTTCCTCGCAGATCTATCCTCCGAACTTGATTGTAACACTCGGCTGTGCTACGGTAGGAATTACGTCGGGGGTAGTAAGCAGATATATAATAAAAACCCCGGGCAAAAAGCAGATAATAGTATCGGGTGCGCTTGCGCACGTTATCGGTTCTATGATAATCAAGCCGATAGGTCTTTACACGTTTTACGGTATCTACGTGCTTGTGCGTATACCGCTTTATATGATAATTGCTACGATAGAAATTGTAATAATATGCCTTCTGTATAATAACTCGAATTTCAGAAGGATTTGGAAGATGTAAAAAGGGGGCGCAGATCTTTGAATTACGCTGATACTCTTAAATATATTCACTCGGTAAGCTGGCTCGGCTCCCGACCGGGGCTTGACCGAATAACAGAGCTTTGTCAAAGGCTCGGAAATCCCGAGGACAGTCTTTCGTTTGTCCACGTAACGGGAACAAACGGAAAGGGCTCTACCTGTTCGATGACCGAAAGTATACTCCGCCATGCGGGTTACAAAACAGGGCTTTTTACCTCTCCGTACGTAAGATATTTTAACGAGCGCATAGCGATAAACGGTAAACCCGTAAGCGATGAGCTGCTTTGCAAGGCTACTGAAATTGTAAAAAAACAAGCCGATGAAATGAAGGAAAGCCCGACGGAGTTTGAGCTTATAACTGCGATAGCGCTGGTTATTTTTAGTCTCGAAAAATGCGACGTCGTTATTTTTGAGGTCGGTATGGGCGGCAGGCTCGATTCAACCAACGTCATAAAAAGCTCGCTTGTTTCGGTGGTAACCGGGGTGTCTCTTGATCATACGGCTGTGCTCGGTAACAGTGTTGCCGCCATAGCGAAGGAGAAGGCTGGAATCATAAAAGAAGGCTGCCCCGTTATTTACGGCGGAAAGGATTTTGAGTGCGACGGAGCTTACGGCGGCGATGCCTTTCTGGAGATTTCACGCGTGGCAAAGGAGAAAAAATCGTCCTTTGACTTTTGCGATTACACTCAGCTTAAAATTAAAAAAACAGACCTTAGCGGCTCTGTTTTCGACTATAAAAATTACAAAGACATAAGTCTCTCACTTCTCGGTCTTTACCAACCGGAAAACGCGGTAAAGGCGATAGAGACAGTTGAGGTTTTAAGAAAACGCGGTCTTGAAATATCGGACGGCGATATTTACGAAGGGCTTAAATCCGCAAGGTGGGCGGCGCGCTTTGAAAAGCTTTCGGAAAACCCACTCGTTATTTACGACGGCTCACATAATCCGGAGGGCATAGAGGCGGCGGCTAAAGCGCTCTCACATTATTTCGGGCAGGAAAAGGTCAACCTGCTTACCGGCGTTATGGCGGATAAGGATTATTCCGCTATGGTAAAACAGCTATCCCCCTTTGCAAAAAAGGTATTCACGGTAACACCGGATAACCCGCGCTCGCTTAAGGCCTCAAGTCTTGCGGCGTTATATAACGGTCTTGGGGTTAGCTCGGAAGGATTTGACAGTGTTTACGAAGGCTTTTTAGCCGCATATACCGACAGTAAGGGAAACGCTGTTCCGCTTGTATGCCTCGGCTCTCTTTATATGTACTGCGAGGTTGCCGAAGCCTATGATAAAATTATCGGTAAAAACGAAAAATAAAGGTGCGTCTGCGCGTTAATAAGACGTAAGTATATAAATAATAAAGGAAATGGTTAAAGAAAATGGAACTTAAAATAAAGCATTTCAGCGAGCTTACCCTTGACGAGCTTTACGAGCTTATGAGAGCGAGACAGGAGGTTTTCGTTGTAGAGCAGGACTGCGTTTATCTTGACGCGGACGGAAAGGATAAAAACGCTTACCACGTATTCATTGAGGAAAACGGAAAAATCCTCGCGGCGCTGCGCGTTCTTGACAGGGGTGTATCGTATCCCGACGTATCCATCGGTCGCGTAATAACCACAAGACGCGGAGCGGGGCTGGGGGAAAAGATAATACTTAAGGGAATAGAGACGGCAAAGGAAAAATTTAACGCCGATTTGATCAGAATAAGCGCGCAGGTTCAGGCAAGTGGGTTCTACAAAAAGTACGGGTTTAAGCAGGTTTCGGAAATTTACCTTGAGGATAACATAGACCATTTTGAAATGGTGCTTGAATTATAAAAAGGGGAGGCCCACCCCTCATTTTGGAATATAAAAAAACGGATGGTTTTTCCATCCATTTTTTTTATATCAGTCAAACGTTGCAACCGGCTGCTCCGGTGCATCGGTTTTTTCCACAGAAATAACGTGGAAAACAGGACCGACACCGCTGTATATCGGTGTTTTTTCCTTGTTGAACTTCGCGGTGAGCATTACCCAATCTCCGTTTTTGAAGTTAAACTTTTCTTTTCCGTAGGTAACGAGTCCGTGGAAGCTTGTGTCGTCCGCGCAGCAGGTCATAACCATTCTGCCGAATGCAAAGGCGGTGTCGGGGAGAGACTTGTCTCTTGCAACCATACCCTTAAGCTTTAACGTCTTTCCAACGTATTTTTTAAGGTCATCCGCCATATCTCTGTACCAAAGCGCATAGTCCTTGTCGTTTAACTCAATTATCGGAGCGTCTATGTCAAAGGGGAGCGGATCAACGATGTTGTCCTGCTCGATTTTTCCGTCTACGTATTCGTATATTATTCCTATCTGACGGCTGACGGCGCGAACGGCGGAGTGAAGCGCCATAATGTCGGTCTTGTCGTCGCAACGGTTAAAGAATACAACGCTCGCTCCGGAAAGCTTGTCGAACATAAGGCTTCTCATATTCGCGTTGTAGGTCTTGAACGTGTTGCTGTCAACGCACATTACCTCCTGATAAACGAACCAATCGTCGGGCAGAGCATCATAAAGCGACTTTGTCATCCACATGCCGTTAAGCTCAACCATAACTCTCTCGGCACCGTACTTTTTAAGAAGCGCCTTAAGGTTTTCGGTAGTCAGCTCGTCTTCGGATTCTATCGTTTCAATAAATACCTTTCCCTTGTAATCGCGCGGCTCGTATTCCTCCTCTCCCTCCTCACAGAGAAGAACGAGAGTTTTTTCCTTATCCTGGAAACGCTGGTCGGCAAGCGTTTCGTGTACCATCTTCGTCTTTCCCGCTTCGAGAAAGCCTGTAAATAAATAAACCGGTATTTCCATTTTTACGTTTCCTTTTCTTAGTTAAGTTTTAGGGTTAGATTCCGAAAAGCGTTCCGAGCTTTTCTTCCTTCATTTTGGAGCCGATAACGCAGAGTCTGCCGATAACAGCCGGAGAGCCTGTACGAACGTCGGGTTCGCCCGGAACGTAGTCAAAGTGTATCCACTCTCCGTTTTCGCCCGAAACGATTCCTTTGGCACGAAGAATTATACCGTATTCGGCCTCGTTTTCGAGAGCCTTAAGTATTTCGGTTATTTCGGACGCTGTGAAATGCTTTGCGGTTTCTTTTCCCCAGCTTGTAAATACCTCGTCGGCGTGGTGGTGATGGTGGTGATGACCGCACTCGCACTCCTCGTCGTGGTCGTGGTGGTGATGACCGCACTCGCACTCCTCGTCATGGTCGTGATGGTGATGTCCACACTCGCATTCCTCGTCGTGGTCGTGATGGTGATGTCCGCACTCACATTCCTCGTCGTGGTCGTGGTGGTGATGGCTGCACTCGCACTCCTCGTCGTGGTCGTGGTGGTGATGGCTGCACTCGCACTCCTCGTCGTGGTGATGGTGGTGTCCGCACTCGCACTCCTCGTCGTGGTGATGGTGGTGTCCGCACTCGCATTCCTCGTCGTGATTGTGGTGGTGATGTCCGCACTCGCACTCCTCGTCGTGGTGATGGTGATGACCGCACTCGCACTCCTCGTCGTGATCGTGGTGGTGATGTCCGCACTCCTCGTCGTGGTGGTGATGGTGGCTGTGCTCCTTTAAGAGAGCTTCAATTTCATTTTTAAGAGAGCTCGTACCCTCGATGGCATCAAGAAGCTGCTGACCGCTAAGCTCATCCCACGGAGTGGTAACGATAACTGCCTCGCTGTTGTGTTCCTTTATAAGTGAAAGAGCCTTTTCTACCTTTTCCTCACTCATTCCGCCGGTGTGGCTGAGGATTATGGTGGAGGCATGCTCTACCTGATTGATGTAAAACTCACCGAAATTCTTTATATACATTTTGCATTTACCCGCGTCGCAAACGGTGGTAAACGCGTTAAGAACGGCGTCCTCTGTTTCAATATCCTGAACAGCCTTTATAACGTCGGAAAGCTTTCCGACTCCCGACGGCTCGATAAGGATTCTGTCGGGGGCATATTCGGTGAGAACCTTTTTAAGTGCCTCTCCGAAATCTCCTACGAGACTGCAACAGATACAACCGGAGTTCATCTCGGTTATGTTTATTCCCGCATCCTGAAGAAAGCCGCCGTCAATGCCTATTTCACCGAATTCGTTTTCAATTAAAACTATTTTTTCACCTTTGTAGCAGTCGTTGATAAGCTTTTTTATAAGAGTTGTTTTTCCCGCTCCCAGAAAGCCGGAGATAATATCAATTTTCGTCATTGTCTTTGTTTTTTGTCCTTTCAAGCTGATTTAAAGTTTATATTTTTACCGTATTAACCGTTTTTTGAAGAATATCCTTTTCTCTGCTGCTTGCCGAGAAGAGCAGGATCTGTACTCCGTTTTTCATCGCTATATCGGTAAGCTTTTTAAGTATTGCTTTAAGTCTCGTGTCGTCAAAATAAACGAAGCATTCGTCTAAAATTATCGGCACGGGACGGCCTTCCGAAAGCTTTTTGTGAAGCGCAAGGCGAAGGCATATCCACGCAAGGTCAGTGCTTCCGCCGCTGAGATAAAGACTGTCAATAGGAGTACCCGTCTCGCCATCCTTGTACTTAAGGGACATTTTTTCGTCGAGTACAAGGCCCGAGTAACGTTTTTTGGTTAAAGCGGTGAAATATTCTCCCGCCGCCTCGCTTAGATACGGAGAAACGGTGTAGCGTATATTTTCCTCTGCCTTTTCAAGCGTTTCTATCGCAAGCTCTGCCGCCGCGTAACTAAAGTTAAGCTTTTTAAGCTCTGATTCGGCTTCGTCAATCTGCGCGGAGAGCTTGTCAAGCTTCGGAGCGCCACCGCCACTTATTTCAGCGCGACGGATTTCAAGCTCGCGAAGCTCTCCCTTAACGTTGTCAAGCTTTATTTCAAGCTCGGTTATGGTTTTTTCACTTAAATTATCAAGCTGTGTATCCGCATTATCATGCGCTTTGTTTTTTGCATCGAAAATTTCCGCTTCGTTATATATTGAGAGCTGTGCGGAGTTGAAATGCTCGCTGTTGCGGAGCTCTATAAGCTTTTCGTCAACGTCCTTTTTGTCGGCAAGATATTTATAGTACGTTTCTTCTGCCTCAGAGGCGGAAGATTTGTTCCAAAGACTAAGCAGGTTTTCAAGAACATGTTGCTTTTCATCGGCGGCTTTTTCCGATTCGATAAGCGTTTCCGAGAAGGAACTGAAATCGTTTCTGTGCACCTTTTCGTAGGTGTTAAACTCCTCAAACGCCTTGTTAGCGGGGCGTTTTGAATTTATAAACAGCTTTTTGTTTATTTTGTAAAGCTTAAGCGCCGAGCGTATGCATAAAGCCCAGAACAAAACCGAAAAGAAGGTGGACGCACCTGCAACAGATATACTTCTTTCGAGTTGAACTCCAAAGCTGTCGGGAATGAAAAACGATGAGATCGATGCAACGGAAAGTATTGAGCAGAACACCGCGAAAAGCTGAAAGGTTCTTTTTGCCGTGCTGCGCTTTCTGTATCTCTCCCTGACGTCTCCTTTTTCACCTATTGCGGTGTATTCGTTATAACCCTTTGGAGCGTTCTGCTTTTTTTGTTCGGTTATAGACGTTATTTTTGTTTTAAGACTTTCGTGGCTTTCTTTTTCTGCTTCGGCAGCGGTTTTGGCGGCATTTAGCTCCCTTATGTAGTTTTCGTCGGGGAGAAAGCCGTTTGCCGTGTATCTTTCCGTTATTTGCTCGCCGCGAATCAAAAGCTCTTTACGCTGATTTTCAATATTCTCCTTACTTTGAAGCAGCTTGTTAATTTTGCTGCTTTTAGCGCTTGCAAGTGCCGTACGCGCGTTTTTAAGCTGCTCCGAAAAGCTTTCCTTATCCGTTTCAAGCCGTTTTATACTTGCGCTAAGCTCGGAAAGAGCCTCTTTTGTTTTTGCTCCGCGTTCGAATTTCTCTTTTAAATGTGAGAGCGTGTCCTCTGTGTCGGAGATTTTTCCGCCTCTGCCTCTTTTTAACCGGAGGGACTTGCGGTAATTTTCAAGCGCGTTTTTTGCCTTATTTAAGTTGGTTGCCTCGTCTCCCGAAATAAGCAGGTTACTTACCGCCTCGGCGCTTCCGCCGTCAAGTGCGGCGCCGCCGCTCTGGCTTACGTATATCGAGCGGGTGTAAAGCTTTTCCGTTACACCGAGAAAATATTCTCCGGGAGTTGCGGCGTGGTCCTTCCATATAGAAAATTCACTGCCGTCAGGCTCTCTGAAAACGCTAAGTCTTCCCTTGGATTTTTCCGTGTCGCGTCTTACTATACGGTATTTTATACCGAAGCCGTCCTCAATTATTATATAACCCGAGGAGAGCCCCGTTTTAAAATTACTCATTTCCGTGCGCTCGTCGGAGCCGGAAAATCCGTAAAAAATGTACTTTATAAAATTACAAAGAGTAGTTTTGCCCGACTCGTTTACACCGCAAAGCAGGTTAAATCCGCCATCAAGAGTGATGTTTTTATTTAAAATTCCGCCGAACTCCTCAATATGTATTTCACAAATACGCATAATCTTTAGTTTACCTTTTCTGTATTGATTGTGTTAATTCGGTAAACCTTACCGAACTGTTTATTGCCTAAAAACGTATTACTCAAGCTCTACTCTGCTTAGCGCGTTAAGTCCGAGCCGTAGTGCCGCCTCGGCAAGCCTGCGCTCGTCGTCGTTTTCTGAAGCAAGCATAGGCTTTAACGTTCTGTAAAATTCTCCGCGAAGAGAAAAATCGTCATTAAGTCCGAGGTAGTCAAAGGTTGATACGGTTTTATTTTCTATCTCTTTTACCGAAAACTCGCGCATATCAGAAAGGAGAGCCTTGGTGTCTATTTCGTAATCAACATTACCTGTTAAAGAGAGACGGATTATCTGCTCCCTTTCAGTGTTAGCTGTTTGCTCCGAAAGGTGTTTTATAAGAGTAGGCTTTAGCATTCCTTTACCCGTCTCGCTTAAATTAACGGTAACCGTCTTATATACCCACGGGCAGAAAACGATTCTTTCCGTATAAACTGTTTTTTTGCCGTTTTTTACGTCAAGAGTAACGAGCACGCCGCCGTTGTCTCCGTATTCTGAAAAATCGCGTCCGGTAAGAGAGCCTGCGTATGCGTAAACCGTATCTCCTGCCTTGTTGATTTCCTTGTTTGTGTGGATATGTCCGAAAGCCGCGTAGTCAAGCCCGGATTTTGAAAGCTCCGATGCCGATATCGGCGCGTAGTTGGACAGTGGAGTGTCCACGTCTGTGTGCGCGCATAGAACGTTAAATCCTTCTCCGTCTGCTTTGAAGCCCTCAAGGGGGCGACCAACGTGAGCGTCTGAGGTGAAAGCGTAACCGTACACGTTAAGACCTATGTCGGAGAAGGTTAGCTTCTGCATTTCCTCCGAGCTGAATATAAAAACGTTTTCGGGGAATGTTTTTTCGGTATACGGACTACCGTGTTTATACGGATCGTGATTTCCGGGAGAGATTACAAAGCGGCATTTCGGCATACTCTTGAATGCGTCAATAAGAAAGGAGACCGTGTTTTCCGTATAAAATTCGCTGTCAAACAGATCGCCGCTGAGCAGTACGACCGACGCACCGTGTTTTTCGGCATAACCGAGCGCGTTGGCAAATACCCGACGTGTGTCGTCTCTGCGTTTTACCGACTCTGCATAAGGCACGTTCTTAAATGGGCTGTCGAGATGAACGTCGGCAAGATGAAGTATTTTTACCATAAAACGGATTTCCTTTCAAAGTAAACGAATATACATATTCATTGTATAATAACTTTGCTTTTTTTGCAATAGCTTTAATGAAAAATTTAATATATTTAATATTTATTTTAAAGAAATATCCTATCTTTGCCGACGTTTCGACGGTCAGGCTTTTACGCGCTGTTTTTTAACCGATGCTTAAAGGTCGTCCGCGTCCTGAATGGGACGGTCGTATTCATCATCGGGAACGCCTGTCCACGAGCCCTGCGGATCGGTGTTTATCCCCGTGTGAATGTTTGGTCTTACAACAGAAAGCGCCACATCCATAGGAGTCGGATTTCCTTTCTTTTCTTTGTTTTGGTTCTTGTTAGCTTCAGAAAATTTCATTTTTGCTTACTTCCTTTTTTGAAAATTGCCGCTTGGCATAAATTTATTTTTTCCTCGATAGTAGAAAATATTCGAAAAACGGATGCGTAAAAAAGACATCGAAAAATATACTTTTACTAATGAAAAAGACGAAATTTAAAAAATTCGCTTTTAAAACAGCCCGTAAAGGGGGTTTTTGTATAATTATGAGTAATGCTTTTCAGTTGTGTGCGACGGATTTCGACGGTATTTTTCTCTTATTTTGTGTAAAATGAAAGCAAAGGATAGAACGTGAATAATATTGTATGTGAAAATGAAAGGAAATATGCATATGTCAAACACAAAAGCTTTCACAGTCGAAAAAGGGTATAACAAATGGAGGATAGCGGTAAACCATATTTTTTTCGGTAAGGCCCCAAAGGAACGTTTTTTAATACTCGTAACACTTGCGCTCCATTTCTTTATTGGGGCAGTATTTACAAAATGTACGCTGCCGTATACCGAAATGTCGGTAGGAACGCCTCTCGCCGATGCTCTTATTTGCTCATCGGGGAGCTATGCGCCCAGTGTTTATGCCGGTGTGATTTACGGACTTTTTCTAACTAAAACGGTAAGCTTTTCGGCTATCTTTACGTTAAGTGCGGTAGTGGTTTTACGTATTGCGGTGTCCGTTTGGTTATCCGGCGGTAAAGATGAAATGCGTGTATTCAAGGAGCCGACGCTTATAAAGGTCGGTTACTCGGCTTTCATGGCGCTTACGCAGTGCGCCTTCCATTTGGCGGTGAGCGGAATATATGACGGAGTGTGGACAAAGCTGCTTGCGACCGTAATAGCCTTGCCCGTGCTTACTGCGGTGTTCTGCTTCTTCTTTTCGGGGTGTCCGAAAAAGCATATAGGTGAGGGAGGGTATATCGAAAGAACGGTATATGAGCTTTCCATGACCGCTTTCTTTTTGGCGGTTGTTTTTTCACTTAAGGACGTTCGTTACTTCGGAGTTTCGCTTGCGTCTTTGACAGCTCTTATTTTAACGCTTGTATGCGCAAGCAAGGGCGGAGCGGTAAGAGGCGCCGTTATCGGTGCGGCGCTTGGCGCGGTATGCTCGCCCGCGCTTACCGTTTCTTATGCTACGGTAGGGGGCGTAGCGGGAATATTTTACTGTATAGGGGTTTTGCCTGCGGCCGGGATTTCGGCGTTTGCAGGTGCGAGCGTTGCACTTTTTCAGGTCGGATATGTTGCTCTTATAGGCTTTGTGCCGGAAACGGTGATTTCGGTTGCTATCGTTTCGCCCATGATAAGGTATTCGTTTATTCCGGCTCGGTTTCCGTATCCGAAAAACGAGCTTCCCCGTGAATACGAGGCACTCAATGAGGCGGAGAGCGAGGCTATGCGCAGTATTGAAAGAAATGAAAATATTGAAAAGCTTTCAGAGGCGCTACGTGATATTTCGGAAACGCTGAGCAGGGCGGACGGGTGCGAATTATTTCAAAAGCACAAAAGAGTTTCAGAGGCGCTTTCGTCGGGATTTTGCGAAAGCTGTGCGCTAAGCTCTATATGCTGGGAAAGCGAGGCTGAAAGAGCGGAGGACTCTGTTAAAGGTATTATGGATGCTTACGAAAGGGGAGAGACACTCCCGAAAGATAAAAAAACGAACTATCTGTCGGGGTACTGCATAAAATTCAAGGAGCTCGGTGAGGAGATAAAACGCGTCTCGACTGAAATTATGCCGGAGAAGGCGGTACCCTGTAATACCGAAGCGACATGTGATTTTAAAACGGTTGCCGATATTCTAAGCGACGTTACAAACAAACAAAAGCTTGAAAACGCGCGGGACACGCATGCCGAAAAAGCCCTGCTTAGCGTATCGGGGGCAATAGGATTTAATCCGGATACTGTATCGGTTTTAGGCTCGGAAAGAAAACGTATATACGTACGTGGGGTAAGAAGGCTTTTCACCGAGGAAGAACGCGAAAAAATAAGAAAAGCCTTTTCCGAGACGTGTAAAACCGAATACGCTCCGCCAGTTTTTGTCGGGGAGGGAATGGAATGTATGCTCTTTAATCCCGAGAAGACACTGTCTGCGAAGGTGTATACTCTGAAATCTACAAAAACGGGGGAGGTGTGCAGCGGGGATAGCGTTGTTACCGGAGAAATAGAGGACGGATATTTTTACTCTGTCTTAGCCGACGGAATGGGGAGCGGAGAGGAGGCAAGACGGGCTTCAAAAACCGCTGTATCTGTTTTTGAGAAGCTGCTTCGGTGCAGAGTGAATAAGTCAACGGCGGCGCGCCTTGTCGGGGAGACGCTGAAAAGAAGGAACGTGGAATGCTTTACTACGCTTGACGTTATGGAGCTTGACCTTGTCAGCGGCAACGCGTCCTTCCTTAAAAACGGAGCCGCGGCGTCTTACGTCGTAAGAAACGGAGGTGTTTATTCGGTTAACGCAAGCAGTATGCCCGTTGGAATAACCGAAAAAGCCGACTCTGCGGAAACAGTGTTAAAGCTTTCCGCGGGAGACACCGTTATAATGCTTTCCGACGGAATAGCATCGGACGGCATTGACGGTAAATGGGTTTCCGATACCGTATCCGGGGGATTTAACCGTGCTGAGGAGCTTGCGGAAATTATAATGAAAAAAGCTGAAGAATTTTGCATACAAAACGACGATAAAACGGTTATTGTAATAGAAATCGGACCGTACAAACGGCAGATGGCGGAAAAGGAGGCGTAATAGTGTTTTACTCGGAGCATCTTGCTTACTAAAAAACTGTAAGAAGCGGGAATTTACGATTTTGTGTCGAAAAATACTTTATTTTATGTATTAATCGGAAAAAATAATCAAAATATTAAATTTCTTATTGACAAAATAAAAAAATAATACTATACTTAAAAATAGCTAAAACTTTTTATTTTTAAAGGAGAAATAACAAATGGCAATAAAGAATCAGTATCTTCTCGACCTTATCGAGAGAGTAAAAGCAAGAAATGCGGGCGAAATCGAATTCCATCAGACCGTTACCGAGGTTCTCGAATCCATAGAGCCCGTTATCGAGCAGAGCCCCGAGTACGTAACCAGCGGCGTGCTTGAGCGCATGGTAGAGCCCGAAAGAATAATCAAGTTCCGTGTTCCGTGGGTAGACGACAACGGCAAGGTACAGGTAAACAGAGGCTTCCGTATTCAGTTCAACTCCGCTATCGGTCCGTACAAGGGCGGTCTCCGCTTCCATCCTTCCGTAAACGAATCCATCATTAAGTTCCTTGGATTTGAGCAGACCTTCAAGAACTCCCTCACCTCTCTCCCCATGGGCGGCGGTAAGGGCGGCGCTGACTTTGATCCTCAGGGCAAGTCCGATGCAGAGGTTATGCGCTTCTGCCAGAGCTTCATGACTGAGCTCCAGAAGTACATAGGCGCAGACACCGACGTTCCCGCGGGAGATATCGGAGTCGGAGCAAGAGAGATAGGCTACCTCTTCGGACAGTACAAGAGACTTCGCGACGAGTTCACCGGAGTTCTTACCGGTAAGGGACTTTCCTACGGCGGTTCTCTTATCCGTCCCGAGGCAACCGGCTACGGCGCAGTTTACTACACCGTTGAAATGCTTAAGTACTTCGGCGACGACATAAAGGGCA